>CAYSIH010000204.1:0-3287 GCA_964431005.1 uncultured Sphaerochaeta sp.
GCAAGGTAGCCGCCGGTTATGGGGCTAGGCTTACATTTCCAACCCTTCTTTCGTTTTTCCAGTTCGCTCTCATCGACCAGCAACTCAAGCTTTCCCCCTGGAATATCAATGCTGATCATATCCCCTTCCCTCACTAGGGCAATGGGTCCGCCTTCTGCGGCCTCTGGGCTCACATGCCCGATGGAAGCGCCGCGGGTAGCACCGCTGAAGCGTCCGTCGGTGATGAGGGCCACATCCTTGTCCAGCCCCATACCGGCGATGGCAGAGGTAGGGCTGAGCATCTCGCGCATTCCCGGCCCCCCTTTGGGCCCTTCATAACGGATAACCACGACATCACCTTTTTTAATCTCTGATGCGTAGATTGCCTTGATGACATCCTCTTCGCTCTCAAAGACCCTTGCAGGACCGGTATGTACGAGCATCGCCTTATCGACAGCACTCTGTTTCACCACAGCCCCGTCGGGGGCGAGGTTGCCTTGTAGTACTGCAATACCTCCAGTAACTGAATAGGGGTTGCCAACTGGTCGGATGACCTCGGGGTTGTGGTTGACTGCAACCTTGTACAGTTCGCCTATACTCTTACAGCTTACTGTCGCACAAGACCCGTCCAAAAGCCCTTTCTTGTCAAGTTCGCCCATCACAGCCATCACGCCCCCTGCCTGATAGAGGTCCTCAATATGATAAGGGCCGGCTGGAGCAAGGTGGCAGAGGTTGGGAACCTTGGCGCTTACTGCATTTGCCATAAAGATATCCAGTTTCACCCCCGCCTCATGGGCGATGGCAGGAAGGTGCAGCATCGTGTTGGTGCTGCAGCCTAGGGCCATATCGACAGTCAGTGCATTGGCAAAGGCCGCTTCTGTCATGATGTCCAACGGGCGAAGATTCTTCTTGAGGATCTCCATGATCTTATACCCGGCCTCCTTGGCCAAGCGGTCACGGGCGCTATAGACAGCAGGGACAGTCCCATTGCCAGGAAGGCCCATGCCGATAGCCTCGGTCAGACAGTTCATGCTGTTGGCCGTGTACATGCCGCTGCAGGACCCGCAGGTAGGGCAAGCACTGTCTTCAAAGACATCAAGTTGCTCCTGACTCATAGACCCGGCAATGTTGCTGCCTACAGCCTCAAACATCGTTGAAAGGCTCATGCCGTTGACCGCTCCTCCTGGGACGTGGCCAGCGAGCATAGGACCTCCTGAGACAAAGATGGAGGGGATGTTCAGCCTAGCAGCGGCCATAAGCATCCCCGGCACGATCTTATCGCAGTTGGGGACAAAGACCAGGGCATCGAAAGGATGGGCGGTAGCCATGATTTCGATGGAGTCTGCTATGATCTCACGACTGGCAAGGGAGTACTTCATACCCGTATGCCCCATCGCTATGCCATCACAGACGCCGATAACAGGAAACGATACAGGGTTGCCCCCTGCAGCGCGGACACCTGCCTTCACCCCGGAGACAATCCTATCAAGATGGATATGCCCGGGGATGATCTCATTGGCACCGTTTACGATGCCGATCATGGGCATATGAATCTCACGGTCAGTCCAGCCGAGGGCCTTCATAAGGGAACGGTGAGGGGCCTTGTCGACCCCTTCGGTCATCACACTAGATCGTTTCTTGCTATCGTCCATACTACTACCTCACATTTACAGAGCTTGGGCGATGAGAGTGCCCATCTCTTTTGTACCGACTCTTTTCATACCCTCGGTGAAGATGTCAGCGGTGCGATAAGACGCATCGAGGACACGGGAAACAGCTGCCTCTACAGCATCGGCCTCCTTATCCAGGCCAAAGGTATAGCGCATCATCATCCCAACAGAGAGGATGGTCGCTATGGGGTTGGCTATGTCCTTGCCGGCAATATCCGGTGCACTGCCATGGATAGGTTCATACATGCCAAAGCTGTCCTCACGCAGTGATGCGGAAGGAAGCATACCGATGGAGCCGGTGATCTGGGAAGCCTCATCGCTGAGGATGTCTCCGAACATGTTCTCAGTCACAATGACATCGAACTGACGGGGATTGCGCACCAACTGCATTGCAGCATTGTCCACATAGAGGTGGCTCAACACAACATCTGGATACTCAGGAGCCAAGCGCTGTACAACCTCGCGCCAGAGCTGGCTGGAGTTGAGGATGTTGGCCTTGTCTACAGAACAGAGCCTCTTGGTCCGCTTCTGAGCGATCTCAAAACCCTTGCGTACGATGCGCTCGATCTCTTCTACCGTGTAGCTCATCGTATCGTAGGCACTATTTTCATCGCGTCCGCGTTTGCCGAAGTAGATGCCTCCGGTAAGCTCGCGTACAACCATGATGTCCAGCCCCTCTCCCACGATCTCGGCCTTCAGGGGACAGGCGTCGGAAAGCTGCTTATAGATGATGGCAGGGCGGAGGTTGCAGAACAGGCCCAACTCACCGCGAAGCCCCAACAGGGCCTTCTCAGGGCGGTTGTCGCTGGGCTGCCTGTCCCACTTGGGACCGCCGACTGCCCCGAGGATGATGGAGTCACTGTCCTTACAGCCCTTGAGGGTCTCAGCAGGAAGAGGAATGCCGGTGGCGTCGATGGCACACCCGCCGGCGAGGTAGGTGCTGTAGGTGAACTGGTGGCCGAACTTTGCACCAACACGGTCAAGTACCTTGACCGCCTCCCGTACAATGTCGACCCCGATGCCGTCCCCCGGCACCAGTGCTATATGCTTGTTCATACCTTCGCCCCCTGCTTTACCGTATACGGGGCGAGCCCGCCGGCTTGGATCAGGGCCTGCATGAAGGGAGGGAAGGGTTCGCTTTGGAAGCTCTTGCCACTGCTCTCATTGGTGATGAGACCGGTGGAGAAATCCACACTCACCACGTCCCCGCTCTTGATACCGTCACAAGCCTCCTCGCACTCGAGGATCGGCAGGCCGATGTTCAGCGAGTTGCGATAGAAGATACGGGCAAAGGTTCGTGCGATGACACACGAGATGCCGCTCTCCTTGATGGCTATGGGGGCGTGCTCGCGGCTGGAGCCACAACCGAAGTTCTTGTCAGCGACCATGATGTCGCCCTGTTTCACCTTCTTGATAAAATCAGAGTCTATATCCTCCATGCAATGCATGGCCAGTTCCTTGTGGTTTGAGGTATTGAGATACCTTGCAGGGATGATGACGTCGGTGTCGACGTTATCCCCATATCTGAAAACAGATCCTCTTGCTTGCATTATTGCACCTCCTGCACTTTGGCGGGGTCGGCTATGTACCCCTTGATCGCACTTGCAGCGGCTACAGCCGGGCTTGCAAGATAGACTT
>CAYSIH010000205.1:0-3287 GCA_964431005.1 uncultured Sphaerochaeta sp.
ACGCGTAGGACGCACCCTACTCAACTACTTTCTTATGATCAACGGCCACCCTCCGTTTATCGTCTATGAAGAGGACCGGAGCCAGTATTTCGATAGCTTGCGATCCTATGACAAAGATGAGGACCTTGAGCCGCTGTTCCAGTTCCTTCTTGCATCGACTGAAAAGACTTGGGCAAATGCCCTTGCTAGGAAGGATGGGGATAGGACTCCTGAGAGGAAAGGGTTGCACTCTTTGCTCTAATCGTGTTTACGCCTGTTTGTAAGAGCGATACTCTTCAACACTCCTGAATATGGGCTGTCCGTGGGGGTCTTTCTCTGGGTAGTTTAAAAACTCATCCATATAGGCCAATACCTTGTCCGATAGAGCGTGCTCCAACACCTCAGCCTCACGATGGACATCATCAATATCCATCATGAGCGTGTTGGTCAGAAAGTGCTCGATGAGACGGTGCTTCCGTTGCTGTTGCAGTGCAAGAGTGAGGCCTTTCTCTGTGAGGCGACAACCTTTCCGGCTCTGATACTCAATCCAACCATCCTCTACAAACCGCTTTACCATGGTAGTGATAGTACCAGCGGTCAGGTTGAGATAGCGTGCCAAGGTTCCCATCGGGACGAAGAGCTCCTCATCAAAGTCTGATAACCTAAGCAAACTCTTCAGATAGTCTTCGACCGTTTGGGTTGGTTTGTTTTTCATCCTCTACCTCATCATTGCAGCTTTCACATTCTGCTCTCCAGCTGGGGTGAGCTGTAACAGCCCTTGTGACGAGATGATCATGCCTTCACCGATGGCCTTTTTAACAACTTGGCCAGCAAAATGCTTATCCCAGTTGATATGTTCTGTCAGGTGCTGTTCGTGACACTCCTCATCACACTGCTCTTCTGAGCGGTGATGGGACAAATGGATGGTAAGCATCGTGACGGCAAATTCCAGTTTCTGTGATTGCTTCCTTCTGATCTGGGAGACCAGACCTCGGTCAGGGGCAAAGAGAAACGCAAGTAAGAAGGATACTCCACACATGCTGGCCATAGCTCCGGCAGCAGAGGCATCGAGCGCCCACGCCACAAGGAAGCCCAGAACTGAGGAGGCTATGCCGATTACCACCGAGAGGATAATCATCCTTTTCAAGTCATCGGTCAGCAGGTAGGCCGTGGTTGCCGGAGCGATCATCAGCGCTACTACGAGGATAGAGCCTACTGCGTCAAAGGCACCGACGGTGGTGATGCTCACACTTATCATGAGGATGTATTGCAACAAGACAGGAGAGTAGCCCAATGACTTGGAAAGCCCCGGGTCAAAGGTAGCTATCTTCATCTCCTTGAAGAATAGGGCAAGGACTGCAATATTCAAGATGAGGATTATCCCCATAACCCAAGCAGTTCTTGGCCCGATATCATGACCAAGGAACGAAATGCGGTCCAGTGGGGTAAATACCAACTCCCCCAGCAGGACAGCATCGATATCAAGGTGTACGTTGCCGGTGTATCTGCTGACAAGGATGACTCCAATGCTGAACAGGGCTGGAAATACCAACCCTATCGCAGCATCTTCCTTTACCAAGCCTGTCTTCACAAGACTTTCGGTAAGGACGACCGTCAACAAGCCCGTACCTACAGCTCCTACAAAGAGCAAAGGTGAGGAGAGTGAGCGGGTCAACAAAAACCCAATGACAATGCCAGGAAGAACAGCATGGCTGATGGCGTCACTCATCAAGGACATCTTTCGCAAGACCAGAAAGACGCCAGGAATTGCACAGGCTGCTGAGACCAGTATTGCTATAAGAATAATTTCACCAATCATACGTTTTGCTCTCCTTTATTCAAGAGGATTTCTGCCTGCTTGCGCCCATCAGGGGTAAGGGCCCAGAGCTTCTCATCACTTTGTGCCACCCACTTGTTGGACTGTAGAGCATTGAGGGCGATGCGAATGTTTCCGTCTCGAGGGCGGATGAGCGAGATGGTCTTTATGCTATGGGCACGATCACCATTGGAATGCTTTCCCTCCAGGTGGTAGATATCAAGCAACAGTCTCTGCAATGAGAAGGCAAACCGGTTTCTGTAGCGTTGGGCCGAACGGGCAAGGATACCTCTGTTTGGTGCTAGCAGTAGGGATAGGATTACTATGGCTGTCAGGCAGAGGACAATCGCAGGTCCTGTGGGGAGGTTAGGGATAAGGCTGGAAAGCAGGGCTCCTGCGACTCCCCCAAGGGCACCAAAAAATGCAGCTAGCATCACCATGGCTCCCATCTTGTTCGTCCATTGCCGTGCAGCTGAGGCCGGGGCAATGAGCATCGAGCTCATGAGTATGACCCCTACAGTGGAGAGTCCCGTCACGATAGCAATGACGATGAGGGCTGTGATCATAAGGTCTGTTACCCTTGCTGAGAAGCCAAGGCTCTGCCCATAGATAGGGTCAAAGGTCATCAGCTTGAACTCTTTCCAGAAAAGGACCATGCAGATGATGGCTACTGTGCCGAATATTACTGTTACCCATATGTCCTCCTCAAGCAAGGCCGCCGCTTGTCCGAACAAGTATTTGTCCAGACCAGCCTGGGCTGCATTGGGTTGGCTCTGGATATAGGTAAGCAGCATAAGGCCAATACCAAAGAATACACTTAGGATGACTCCCTGTGCCCCATCGCTTGAGATACGCGAGTGGCGTATGATCGCAAGGATGAAGTATGAGCCTATCCAGCCTGCAACAGCTGCTCCTAATAGGAGAACGAGCGAACTCTTGCTTCCGGTAATCATGAAGGCAAGCACAATACCAGGGAGGGCCGCATGGGATATGGAATCCCCTAGGAGACTCTGCTTTCGTAGAACGGCAAAGCTGCCAAGGGAGCCTGCGACAATCCCTAGAAGTGCTGATCCTAGGGCTACTATGCCAAGGGTGTAGTCAGCAAAGGCCATCATGGCTGTTCTCCTTTGTCCGGGGTGCTCTCTGGTTCTGTTTCATTTTTCTTCTCTTCCAGGAAGGAGAGCTTTCCTCCATAGGTCTTGCGGAGGTTTTCGTTGGTGAATATCTCTGATACCGGACCCCCTGCAATCCGTCTGACGTTGAGCAGGGTCACCCAGTCGAAATATTCGGGCACGGTCTGTAAATCATGGTGCACCGCTACGACAGTTTTTCCAGCTTGCTTGAGTTCCTTCAATATTGCGATGATAGTCCGTTCTGTAGCGGCATCAACGCCTTGGAAGGGTTCGTCCATGAGGAATATCTCAGCGTCCTGGGTAAGGGCCCTAGCCAAGAAGACCCTCTGCTGCTGTCCGCCGGAGAGTTGGCTGATCTG
>CAYSIH010000206.1:0-3283 GCA_964431005.1 uncultured Sphaerochaeta sp.
TTGTTGATCTCACCGCTGAGCATGATGGAGCGGGTCTTAAGGAGTTTTTCGTTTATCTGGGGGTCCTGCACTGCAGGCTTCTTCTCTTGGTTTTCTGGCATGAAAAGCCTCTCTTCATAAGGGTTTGTCGCTTTCGCGTTTTGTCCAAGTATACGAGATAAGTTCTGTAGTGAAAAGGGATGATGAGGGATAAAAAGGTGGCCTTTGAGGAATCTCGGTCATTCTGTATGCATAGCCTCCCCTATTCGCTATACTTTGCTGTGGAGGATCTGTTCATGAAATGTGCTACTGTTGCTATTATAGGAAGGCCGTCTGCCGGCAAGAGCACCCTGCTCAATACCATCACCGAGATGAAGGTATCCATCACCGCTGCCACGCCCCAGACCACACGAAATGCCATCCGAGGCATCTACACTGACGCTCGAGGCCAACTTATCTTCACCGATACCCCAGGCTATCACCTGAGTGAAAAGGCCATGAACAAAAGGTTGCAGGAAACTGCGATCAGGACCCTCGAAGACAGCGATGTGGTACTCTATCTCATCGATGCCAAACGCCCTTCCGGTGAAGAGGAGATGGCGATAGCCCAAACCCTTGCCAAGATAAAAAGCCCGGTAGTCTCCTGCATCAACAAAAGCGACATCCTGAGCATGGGCGAACATGAGGCGGCCAAGGCATTCCTTGCCGAACAGCTTCCCGACTCCGTCGTGGTTACAGCTTCTGCAAAGCTCGACGAAGGCGTCGATGAGATCCTCATCGAGCTTTTCAAGCTTGCCCCGGAGGGCGAGCTGCTCTACCCTGAGGATGCCTATACCGACCAGCCTGTGGAGTTTCGCATAAGCGAAATCATCCGCGAGAAGGCTATAAACCTAGTTACAGAAGAGATCCCCCACGCCATCTACGTATCTGTTGAGGATATCGAACACAATGAGGCGACCAATACCATCTGGGTAAGGGCTGCCATCATAGTGGAGCGAGAGACTCAAAAGGGTATTGTAGTAGGAAAAGGCGGGGCAAACATCAAAAAGATCCGCCAGGGGTGCACCCCGGAGATCAGGGCAATCTTCCCTGGCAAGAAGCTTCAGCTGGATCTCAGGGTAAAGGCCCAGGACAAGTGGAGAACCAAGGCCCATGTCCTGGATAAGATCCTGCGCTAACGGATATAATTTGTTCGCAAGGTCTCCTCACGCTCTGGAAGGGCAACTCCACCTGCCTTTCCAGCCTCTATACATTCCAGTAGCCAAGCTAAATTCAACCCAAGGTTACGCATGACTTGCAAACCCTCTAGGTCCTGACGGACTTCCTCTGGCGTATTGCCATGGACGCTGTTCCAGTAGGTTGAAGAGACTACAGGCATCTGGCTGATGGTGAAGTACTTGTTCAGCCGATCAAAGGATGCGCTGGCCCCTCCCCTACGGCAAGAAACGACACCAGAGCCGGGCTTAAGTGCCATATGTTTGGAGATAAGCCTGAACAGCCTATCAAGGAATGCACTCATAGCCCCGTTGATGGAGGCGTAATAGACAGGCGAGCCCAGGACAAGGGCATCACTGGCCTTTGCTTTGAGTGCAGCTTCGTTTACCAAATCTTCGGTAAAGATGCAGACTCCAGTGGTCTTACAGGAGCCACAGGCACTACAGCCGTGGATGGCACCTTTTCCTATCCAGAGAATTTCGCTTTCTATACCCCTTTTCTCCAACATGGTTGCCACTTCACTCAAGGCAGTATAGGTGCAGCCCTTCTCATTAGGGCTTCCGTTGATCATAAGAACTTTCATAAGAACCTCCAAATAGTGAAAGGGAGCATTCAACTGCTCCCTTTCACTATACAACAAAATTACAATGCTATGTGTTGCTTATCTCATATCGCTTTAGGATGGAGAGAGTCTTCTCCTTACCACAGGTCTTGATAAAGGGTCCAAGTTTTGGTCCTTGATCCTTACTTATCATCACCCGATAGACAAGCTGGAAGAACTCTTTGGTGTCAATGCCATTGTCCTTTGCAGCGTCATACAGGCGTGTGGTGTACTCCTTGTCCCCAATAGTATCCATGACCTCGACCAGAGCGGTAAGGTCATGAATTGCCTTGAGCTCCACCTCAGTTAACTCAACCTTAGGGTCAGCTTCAGTTGCAAGGCGATACTTGAAGTCTTCAGGTGCAAAGGTGGTGATCCAGTTCCAGGCGCAGATACAGCGTGTCTGTAATCGTTCTTTCTGGCTTTCAGTCATCTCACCTAAGGTGCTGATGGCCACATCAATGTTGCCTTCATGCAGCTGAAGGAGGTTGCACAGGTGTCGGAAAGGAATCTGGAAGGATGCTTCTGTAGGGATGTCCCCTATCTGGCTCAGTTCATAGATTCTCGCTTCCTTTGCTTTGCGCTTATCATTGACCTTGAGCAGGTCAAAGTAGATACGTTCGCAGTTGTCATAATCCTCATACATCTTCAGCACGTCCAGATCAAAGGAGATGGCAAATTCCGAGTTAGGCCTCGTCCCTGCAAACATGTAGCGCGTAATCTCAGGAGTAAAGACTTCAAGAACCTCATAGAGGGAGATGACCTCTCCACTGGAGGAGGAGATCTTCCCTCCCCTGCCCTTGATGCTGATGAAGTCATACTGGAAGGAAACGGGGGCTTCACCATCGAAGACGGTGACCATTTTCCTAGAGGTGTCAAAGGATCCGCCTTCACTGTGGTGGTCCTTACCGGCAGGTTCAAAGTCGACCCCTTCGTAAGCCCAGCGCATCGGCCAGTCCAGGCGCCAAGGCAGTTTGGCATACGGGGTGGTGCGCAGGTCTATGGTCTCGGTCTGATTGGATTCGTCATCCCTATAGGTGACGCCCCATTCGCCGTCCCAACCAAGGATAGTGGTGGTGTCCTTGTCAGTAAAAGAGGAGAAGACCGAGATAGGCCACCAATCCTCTTCAAGCGGTGTTGTCCTGAACTCGTCCAGGATGACTCTGATCTCGTCTTTCTTTTCCAGGGCGAGACGCATGCTTTTGGCATATTCGCTGTTGCGATAGCGCTCTGCCTGGTAGATGAACTCAGGTTCCACCCCTACGACGGGAAGAATCTTTTCGACGTCCAGCTCGTTGGCATGGGCGTAGTTGTCAGCCCTGCCGGTGGTATCTGGCACGAGGGTGATGGGTTTGCGTAGGAAGGTTTCCAGCAGTTCGGGCTGAGGCATGTTTTTGGGAACTTTTCGGAATACGTCGTAGTCATCCCAGCTATAGATGAACCTGACGTTCTTCCCTTTGGCCCTAAGTGCCTTCACCACAAGGTCTA
>CAYSIH010000207.1:0-3238 GCA_964431005.1 uncultured Sphaerochaeta sp.
CTTACAAAATCACTGACGCATGTGTTGCATGCGGAACTTGTTTACCAGAGTGCCCTACGGACGCTATTTCCGAAGGTGACATCTATGTAATTGATGCAGATCTCTGCATTGATTGTGGCACTTGTGCCGATGTCTGCCCAACCGCAGCTATCATCCAGGATTAACACACATCTTAGGATATAAGAGGCAGCAATTATAGCTGTCTCTTTTTTTTCTCTCCTAAAAAGGAGTTGTCTCATGCACACTGACCTACCCACACTGGGAGCCCCTGTCATGATAGCGGGCCTGCTCGCAGGATTTTTCCTCTGCTTCTATGGCAATGTGGCTAAAAAATATCTTGTCCCGCTACGTAGTGTACTCTCCGGAGCTATGGTCAGCCTCTCTTTGGTTTTTCTTATCATGCAAAAAGAGGCTCTTATCACAGCTCTTGTGGAAAAAAACTCCATAGAGGCACTGCTTGACCTGATCATTGGGGGGGAACACTACCTCTTCAGCATCATAGCCTTGGCAAGTGTCGCCCTTGGAGGGCTCTTGCTTTTCGCCCTTTCCAGGAAGCCTGGTCTGGTTGTGGACAAGATAGTGGCAATCTTTACAGCCCTTAGCATGGCCCTGTTCATATTCCTGTTGCTTCTGGGATTTTTGCCCCTGAAGCTCAACCTTTTGGCATCGGCTTTGTCACTGGTATTCATCCTCATCTTCTGTTTGCGTGATTTTGCCTCCTACATGGCCTTTGAAAACTCCATAGGAGGAGCACTTCTGATAAGCTACCTGTTAGCACGGTTCTGGCACCTGAACTTCTGGGTTTTCCTCATATGGACTGTGATCCTCTCAGTTTTAGGGATCTTCAGCCAACTGCGAAGCCTCAAGAGGCGAAAGGCAAAAAGGGATACTTCTGATGTCTAATGACTCCCTTCTTCTTGGCACGGAACTTTCGGTAACAGAGCTTACCTCCCTTATCAAGCGGACCCTTGAAGAGGGCTTTTATGGTCTTCGTGTCAGCGGGGAGATTTCTAACTTCCGTCCAGCCTCAAGCGGACACTGGTTCTTCACCCTCAAGGACAGCACCTCCTCACTTTCAGCCATCATGTTCAAAAGCACCGCTTGGAGGGTAAACTTCAAGCCTCAGGAAGGCGATAAGGTGGTGGTCACCGGATCTCTTGACGTATATGCAGCACGAGGCACCTATCAATTAAAATGTGACACCATGGTAAAGAGCGGCACCGGTGATATCCTCGCCATGCTTGAAAAGCGCAAGCGCGAGTATGATGCACTTGGATATTTTGCTGTTGAACGCAAGAAGAAGATCCCAGTAAAACCCACACGGGTGGGCGTGGTAACCAGTGCTACAAGCGCAGCCTTGCAGGACATCCTGCAAATTCTTGCTCGCCGTGCACCTTCGCTGGATATCCTCGTCCTTCCAGCGACGGTCCAAGGCGATGCTGCAGGTCCTACCATCGCCAACAGGATCAGGCAGGCCAATCTCCTCTTGTTGTGCGATGTGCTGATAGTGGGACGCGGTGGTGGTTCCTTGGAAGATCTCCTGCCCTTCAGCGAGGATGTGGTCATCCGCGCGATATACGAATCCGAGATACCTGTCATCAGCGCAGTGGGTCATGAGATAGACTGGGCCCTAAGTGACTTTGTCGCTGACTTGCGTGCCCCTACCCCCTCAGCTGCCGCTGAGCTGGTAAGCCAGGGCATTCTGGACCTTCGTCAGAAGGTGGAGACTTCCACCTCTGTGTTACACAAGGCAATGGACCACCGCCTGGAGCTGCTCTCCCATCGTGTTCCAAGCACTGAGGCGATAGAAAGAAGTATTTTCCATAGGTTGGAAAAATATGAGTATCTCCTTGCCAATGCGAATCAGAGTATGAGCCAGGCCTATAGGGAAAAACTTGATAGGAGCACCCAGCGGCATCTTCTGGCAACCAGAGAGTTGCAAGCCCTCTCCCCCCTTGCTATACTGGCGCGAGGCTACACACTCGTCTTTGATTCTGAGGGAAAGGCCCTGCACAATCGAGAAGAAGCCAAGGTTGGGGAACATATCAAACTGACATTCATCGACGGAAGCCGAAAGGCCCTCATAGAGGAGTAACGCATGAGTTTTGAAACAGATGTATCCAGAATCGAGGAAATTGCACAGAAGCTCAACGCCTCTGATACAAGCCTTGAAGAGAGCCTTGCCTTGTTCGAAGAGGGAATGCTTTTATCCAAAAAATTAGAGAAAACACTCTCTGAGGCAAAAAGCCGAGTAGAGGTCGTGTTGGGCGACGAGATGGACAACGCTGAAATAACACCATTCTAAAAGGCTCTACCATGGCAGACAAAAAGAAAATCATCTTTCTCATACAGTGCGAAGACCGCAAGGGAATCTTGGCGGCTACCACCAGCTGGTTCTACGCAAAAGGGTATAACATCCTCCATTGTCAGCAGCACACTGACAATATCGAAGGGCGCTACTTCATGCGCATCGAACTGGATATGTTGGACCTGAATACCACACGCAAAGAGCTGGAAGAGGAATTTGCCCTCTTCGCCTCTGAACACCTCCTCTTCTGGGAGTGCCACTACAGTGACTACACTGCAAGGGTCGCCATCATGGTGAGCAAGACCAGCCACTGCCTCTATGATCTGGTAACACGTAAGGATGAAGGCGAGCTGAACTGTGAAATTTCCTTGATCATCAGCAACCACCCCGACCTGGAGGCCGTTGCAAACCAGTTCAGGATCCCTTTCTACTACCTACCTATTACGGCTGATACCAAACAGAGCCAGGAGGCGAAGGTCCTTTCTCTCTTCAAGCGCTTTGACATCGATTTGGTGGTCCTAGCCCGGTATATGCAGATACTCACACCCGAGTTCACCCATGCCTGGCAGGGCAAGATCATAAACATCCACCATGGCTTCTTGCCAGCGTTCCAAGGGGCGAATCCCTACCGCAGGGCGTATGAGCGTGGGGTGAAGATGATCGGAGCAACCGCCCACTATGCCAGCGAGGACCTCGACCAAGGACCCATCATCGAACAGGATGTGGTGCGGGTGAATCATGAGCTCTCCCCCAATGGCCTGCGTGATGTGGGCAAGGACGTGGAGCGCAGGGTGCTCTCAAGGGCGGTGCAGGCACACTTGGAAAGCCGGGTCATCATCTGGAAAAACAGGACCATCACCTTCAATGTGGAGCGATAGGGTCAAAAGCATGCTCCCCCTATAGGGTAACAATCTTAGACTCTCAAAAACC
>CAYSIH010000208.1:0-3196 GCA_964431005.1 uncultured Sphaerochaeta sp.
GGAGCGTAAGATCAGCTATGCGACCTTTACCATTGTTGATATCCGTCACCCCTCCTTAGATGATATCCAGGTGAACCTGGTGGAGTATGACAACCCCTTGGCCCTGCTGTTCAGAGAGAGCACCCCCATCCGTTGGGAGAGGGAAAAGATTGAGCTGAACCGCGATGGGGCCTTCAAGAAAGAGGAGCTATCACGCTCCTCGCTGCAGATGGCTGTGGGCGATCGTCTGATAGTCTTCAGCGATGGGGTCACTCAGGCAGGGATGGGCAAGTCACTCCCTCTTGGATGGAGACTTGGAGGAGTGCAAGAGTATGCACAGCAGCTGATAGAAAATGATCCAAGCATCTCCAGCCACGACCTCAGCCGTGCCATTGCGCGCAAGGCGAATGGGCTGGATAGGCTCGCTTCCAAGGATGATATCACCGTCATGGTGGTCTACGTGCGCCGTCCAAGGCGCACCCTGGTGGTTACCGGCCCCCCTTTTACCAAGGAGAAGGATGAGATCCTTGGCGAGAAGATACGTGGTTTTGAAGGCAAGAAGATCCTCAGTGGAGGTACAACCGCCCTCATCGTCTCACGTCTGTTCAACAAGAAGCTGAAGGTGGATCTCTCCTGTTGGTCTCCTGATGTCCCCCCAGTCTCAATTATGGAGGGCATTGACCTGGTCACCGAGGGAATGCTTACCCTGAGCAAGGTGGCATCAGTTTTGGAGAAGAAGACGCCCGTGCGCTCCCTTCCAAACGATGCTGTACGCAAGTTTGTGGAAGTAATGCAGGATAGCGACCAGGTACACTTCATCGTGGGGACGAAGATCAACGAAGCACATCAGGACCCTAGTATCCCAGTGGAGATAGGGATCCGCCGAACAATAATCGGGAGACTCAGAAAAGCTCTCGAAGACAATTATCTGAAGGAGACCTCACAAGAGTACTTGTAGGGGCGAGGAGTTTTTTATGGCAAAGAAAGAGAAAATAGTTGTAAGAATCTGTGTTGGAACCGCTTGTTTTGTGCAAGGAGGGGCTGACTTATTGCTGTATGATGATTTTTTAGATCCGATAGACCTCGCCAATTGTGAAATTGAAGGGGTATCCTGTCTTGGTAAATGTAAGGAGAGCAGCTCTAAAGAGGGTGCTCCCTTTGTGCAGATAGGGGAGGTCATCTATGGTGACATGACAGAGGAGAAACTCTGTCGACTCGTTTCGGAGGCTGTCCATGCTTGAGATGAATAACCAGTACAACCAGATTAGGGCCAAGGTGCAAACTGAGGTTCTCAAGCATTTCTTTGATGGAACCCTTGAAAGGGATGCTGATAAGATTCCCTTTTACATCATCCCCAAAGAGAGGGTTCCCAATAGATGCTGTATCTACAAGGAGCGGGCGATGATCCGCTACAGGATCATGGCTATGCTTGGCATCAACATCGAACAAGACGATGATGAGATGAAGAGTCTCAGTGAGTATGTGAAGGAGGTCCTTGTAAAGGATACCCCACCTGTTCCTATCCTCACCACCATATCCACCGCCTGTTCTGCATGTCCGCCCGATCGCTACCTCATCAGTGAAGCTTGCAGAGGGTGCTTTGCCCGTCCCTGTCTTGCCAACTGTCCCAAGGATTGCATCACGTTTTCAAATGGCAAGGCCCATATCGACGAGAGCCGGTGCATCCGCTGTGGCAAGTGTGAAGGGGTCTGCCCCTTCCACGCAGTAGTGCATATCCCTGTTCCCTGCGAACAGGCTTGCCCCGTCGATGCGGTGAAAAAGAATGAAGAAGGGTATGTTGAGATTGACTATAAGAAGTGCATAAGCTGTGGCCGTTGCGCCATGAGCTGCCCCTTTGGTGCGATCGTGGAACGTTCGGGTCTTATCCCTGTGATGAAGATGATCAAGGCTGAAGAGCATGTTACAGCGATGATAGCCCCAGCTATCGAGGGGCAGTTTCCCGGTACGTTGGCTCAGATCAAGAGCGCATTGCTCGCCTCAGGATTTTCCTCAGTAGTGGAGGTCTCCCAAGGTGCGGAGACTACCAGTGTGCATGAGGCTGAGGAGCTCTTGAGCCGAAAAGAGGAAAAGCTGGGTTATATGACCACAAGCTGCTGCCCTGCCTATATGGAGATGGTGGACAAGCATATCCCCTTCCTAGCTGAAAAACGTTCTTCTGCCCTCTCTCCCATGGGCTACACAGCCCAGTGGTGTAAGGAGCAAAACAGTGAGACCCGGACCATTTTCATCGGACCCTGTCTTGCAAAGAAGGTTGAGGCTGCACGGATGAAAAGTATCGATGGTGTCATGACCTTCAGCGAGCTTGCTTCCTTATTCCTTGCGAAAGGCATTGACGTGCGCGAGATGGATGGCTCGGACCTCGGTGATACCTCCTTATTTGAGGATTGTCGTGAGTTCGCCCTCTCCAGTGGTGTTGCATCCAGTGTCCTGCGGCGTCTGGAGAATCCACAAGACGTGGAGGTGCTTGCCATCGACGGCATCGACAAGAAGGTGTTCAGGACCATGAAAATCTGGGAGAAACGTCCCCCAGAAGCAGATCTGATTGAAGTGATGTGCTGTGAAGGGGGGTGCATCAGTGGCCCGGGCACTGTGGTCAAGGCTTCTGTTGCCAAACGGCTTCGTGGAGGCAACAAGGCGGCAACTCCGGTCAAGGCTATGCGTGAGCCTGTAGTACGGAGGTAGCATATGGGAGAATTCCCCTTGCAAGGAACTCTTATAGAGCAGGTAGAGTCTCTCATAGGGCCTTGGGTGGGCAGTGTCGAGCGACGATACTGCCACCTCGCCAACGTTTCAGCCCTGCTGTGGGACTATTTTGAAAACATCAACTGGGTTGGCTTCTACATACGGCAACCTGGAAAGGATCATCTCATCCTTGGTCCTTTCCAGGGTAAGGTCGCCTGTACGGATATAGCATTCTCTCGTGGAGTGTGCGGCAAGGCGGCAAGGACCAAGAGGAGCCAGCGAATAGCTGATGTGCACCTCTTCCCTGGGCATATAGCCTGTGACGAAGCCTCCTTAAGCGAGTTGGTCATCCCCATAGTGGATAGGAGTAATACCCTTGTAGCCCTGCTTGATCTGGATAGTCCCCATAGGGACCGTTTTACCGAGGAAGACCAGACTGTTCTGGAGCGTGTTGCTTTTTTGCTTGCAGAAAGGCTTTGGTCTTGACTATTTAGGCCCTTGTGCGCATTCTTAT
>CAYSIH010000209.1:0-3193 GCA_964431005.1 uncultured Sphaerochaeta sp.
CCAATAAAGGATTAGGGGTGACCCTTTTTGCAGAGGAGCCCTATGGCTTCTACAGCAGGATCATGTTGCCGCACTCGCTCTATGACAAGGAGGCGCTCGCACACCTGATTAAGAATGAAGACCCTCCCTATCTGGTGAAGAAGCCGGTTACCGCCATCTTCTCCGATAGGAAGGAGGTAGAGACCGGTGATGGCGAGCGTTATTCCTACGACAAGCTGATCCTCGCCACAGGGAGTCGGTCACGCACGTTGGACATCTTTTCCAACACTGATGGGGTGTGTACCCTGAGGACCTTTTACGACGCACAGCTCATAGGGGATATCATTGAAAGCCCTGTGGTTGTGCTGGGAGGGGGACTGCTTGGTCTTGAGACTGCCTTGAACCTCAACAAGAAGGGCTTTGATGTCACTGTATGTGAAGCAGCTGATAGGATCCTGGTAAGGCAGCTCGACACTGCTTCTGCTGCGATGCTACGCACCAGACTTCAAGATGAGGGGATGACCATCAGAGAAGGGGTCAGGATTATAGGGAAACGTCTGGATAGTGATAATAAGCTCGCCGCCCTTGTAGTGGAGGCAGAGGCTGAGATTCCTTCTAGGACCCTCATCCTCTCCCTTGGGGTATCGCCTGAAATTACCCTTGCCAAGGAGGCTGGCTTGAGGACAGGTAAGGGCGTGCTTGTCGATGAGAGTTTGAAGACCAGTAACGAGGATATCTATGCCATAGGGGACTGTGCCGAGTTCAAGGGCAAGGTTCCGGGCATTGTGCCGGTGGCACTTGCCATGGCTGATACGGTAGTGGCAAACCTCACAGGTGAGGAGAAGAGGTATGAAGAGCCTCCCCTTTTCACTCGTTTCAAGGCTGACGACCTGTCGGTCATCAGTGTAGGGGATGTAAGTGGTGATGCTTTGAAGAATAGGCGTGGCGATAGGTATGAGGCTTACTTCCTCAAGGATGGCAACCTGGTCGGTGCCATCCTGTATGGAAGTGCTGAACATCTGGCGTTTGTACGGAAAAACTACAGTAAAGGTGTCAGTGAGGAGGAGATTTCCTCCCTACTCGATTTCTAGTCGATCTTCTTGCAGATATAGATTCGGCTGCCGAAGTCTCCGAGTACCCTGGTTTCCCCATCGTAGCCGGTTCCTCCGAACTGTTGGTTGAGCATGATCCCGGCATGGGCAAGCAGTTCGCCTGTGACCCGGTAGTGCTCCACTTCGCTGTCCAGTGATACGGCTTTGCTCAGGGTCTCCTGGGCTACGCCTCCCTCTGTGATGGCTACTGGGCTGATGCGATTGACCAGGTCCCCAAAGGTCCTGATGTCGATCTTCTGCTGGCGAGGGAAGACTTCATAAGTCGCATTCAGGTCGACGGCCTCGATCCTCAGGCGGTCACTGCCGGGGTTGCTCTGGTTGAGTTTCTGTGCAAACAGCACCAGGATTTCGCTTTTGTCCCTGCTGGCAACTGCCCAGACCACCTGGTTAGAGCTGCTGTTCGCCAGTTTTACGCGGGTAAAGGTTCCATACTGCAAAAGCGATCGGTGTGCCTTGTAAAAGCTTATCTGTGCCTTTATGGCGTCCTTTTGCTGATGGTTGAGTTTGCTTAGGTCCAGTTCATACCCCAGCACCCCAAAGGCTGCGACATTGAAGCGTGACTCAAGGTCGGTCTTTCTTAGTGTCTGGTGATTCGGTGAGGCACTTACATGGCTTCCCATTGTTGAGAGGGGGTAGCCACAGCTGGTCCCTTCCTGGATGTAGAGCCGGCAAAGCGCATCAGTGTTATCGCTTGTCCAGGTCTGGCTCATATAGCAGAGCATCCCCAGGTCAAAGCGGTTGCCTCCGCTTGCACAGGATTCAAAGAGCACATGAGGAAACGCTGTGACCAGGCGAGTGAGAAGTTCATAGAGACCCAGCACGTAGCGGTGGAGGAACTCCCCATGGTTTCTAATCTCAGCATTTGCGCTATAGATGTCACTGAAGGTACGGTTCATATCCCACTTGATGTAGTTCACATCAGCGAGGTGCCACGTCTCAGAGAGGGTGGTGAAAAGGTAATCGCGCACATCGCTGCGCGTCAGGTCCAGAAGGTACTGGTTGCGGCCCACACTGGGCTTCCGCCCAGGGATGGCCACCATCCAGTCGGGGTGCTTCTTGTAAAGCTGGCTTTCGATGTTGACCATCTCAGGCTCCACCCAGAGGCCGAACATCATACCCATCCGGTGGATCTCCAAGGCAAGGCCACCCAACCCTGATGGGAGTTTCTTGGAGTTTACTGTCCAGTCACCAAGGCTTGTGGAGTCGTCATTGCGTATGCCGAACCACCCGTCATCGAGTACGAAGAGCTCAGCTCCTAATTTTGAGGCTTGGCGCGCTAGGTTGATGAGCTTGTCTTCGGTAAAGTTGAAGTAGGTGGCTTCCCAGTTGTTTACCAGCACAGGCCTTTCACGGAATTTCCATTCGCCTCGGATGATGTGGTTGTTGATGAAGTGGTGGAAGTTCTGGCTCGCACCGTTCATCCCCTTCGGGGAGTAGGTCATGATGGCCTCAGGACTTTGGAAGCGGTCCTGGGGGCTGAGCTCCCAGCTGAATTGGCTAGGGTTGATGCCACTCAGAACCCTTATCTTCCCATAGGGGGAGGTCTCCACCACTTCGCGGTGGTTGCCGCTGTAGATAAGGTTGGTGGCGATGCACTCGCCATCGGCCTTGGTAAGGAAGATGCAGGGGTTGTGCTCAGCAGAGCTTAGCCCTGTCTTGCTGTCGTTGATGATGATGCCAGGGTGTAAGGGTCGTTCATGCATATAGCGTTCGCGTGCCCAGGCTCCGTCAAAGGTGGTGAGGTTCCAGTCATCACCGTCGAGGTCGAGCTGAAGGGATGCGAGGTTGCGGATGGTTATGATGCGGTCGCTGTCGTTGTAGACAGTCGCCCTGCGTGTGATGACGTTGCTCTCTTCAAAGGTTGTGTAGGTCAGGGCGAGGCGTATGGGCAGGCTTGTCTCCTTGAGGGTTATCTCTAAGGTGCTGCAGGTGCTTTTATCCCCATAGGATTCAGGTAGGCCGCTGAAGGTCCTGGGCTTGCCTGGGATGATGCGGTAGCTTTTTACTACGAAGTCGAGGGTCTGCATGCCCCTTCCGTACTCTATATCGATGAAGCTCTCTCTACAGTCGCCCTTTCCCATGGTAGAATACTCCATGCGGAG
>CAYSIH010000210.1:0-3164 GCA_964431005.1 uncultured Sphaerochaeta sp.
TTTTTATCAAACTGTTGGAGAGTCTCTGAATTAGTTTTCATATACCCCTAGTATACTAGATTAACCCTCAAGTGTCCCTGTATACGTATTCCCTTTCAAACCAGTGAGACGTACATGGACGATGCTTCCTACATCAGGGTTCCCATCAAAGACCACCATTTCGTTATGTTCAGTCCGTCCGAGCATCTGGGTTTTGTCATTACGGGAAACTGCACTGACCATCACTTTCGAAACACCTTCAGTTCGCTTGCTCTTTTCACGTACGAAGACCTTATGCTGAAAATTAATAAGCTCTGTCAGTCTTCTCCCCCTCTCCTCTTCTGAGATTTCACCGGGCAGGGATACTGCAGCAGTTCCTTCCCGGGGGTTGAAGTAGTACATGAATGCTTCAATACAGCCCATCTTATCAAGGGCTGTGATAGTATCCTGATACTCCTCCTCCGTCTCGGAAGGGAAGCCCACCATGACGTCGGTGGCAAAGGTTGCTGAGGGTATCTCGGCCTTGATGGTCTCTACCAAGGAGAGGAACCTGTCACGGGTGTATTTGCGATTCATAAGGCCCAGGATACGGGTATTTCCACTTTGCATAGGTATATGCAGGTGTTTGGCAACTTTAGGCTGTTCCTTGATGACACGGATAAGTTCATCTGAGAAGTCCTTAGGATGGGGACTTTCAAAGCGTATCCACTCTATATCACCAGCAGCTTTGCAAACCTGCTCAAGAAGTGAAGGGAAAGTGAGGACCTTGCCGTCTTCTTCAAAGTGGTAGCTGTTTACGTTCTGACCCAGCAGGGTTATTTCCTTTACTCCCTTAGAATCGAGGAAACGGACCTCTGTAAGGATTTCTTCAACAGGGCGGGAGATTTCCCGTCCCCTAACATAGGGAACTATACAATAGGTACAGAAGTTATTGCATCCGTTCATAATAGGTATATACGATGAGTATTCACCTTCCTGATAGTAAGAAGAGTCGAAACTGTATGTCTCAGTTCGGAGCTCGGCACTTTCTGGAGAGACTAGCACCTCAAGAATTTTCTGCTTGTCATTGGTTCCCAAGACATAGTCCACATGGGGCGCTTCATCTTTCAGTTCTTCTTGCAAGCGTTCAGCCATGCACCCTGTTACTATCAGCGTAAGGGGGTGCAGGGTCTTTATATGGGCAAACAGACCGAGTCTTCCCCAGATTCTGTTCTCTGCGCTTTTGCGCACAGAACAGGTATTGAGAATAGCACAGTCTGCTTCTTCAGCGGTTTTGGCAGGGACAAGACCTGCCCCTTTAAGTTGGAGGGCCAGGGCATTACTTTCTGCAATGTTCATCTGGCATCCATAGGTTTCAATCCAATACGAGCGAATCATGTAATATCCTTATCAGCAAGTAACAAAGCTGCTTGCAGTGTATTTTTCATCAGCATTGCGATGGTCATCACCCCTACCCCTCCCGGGACAGGAGAAATGAAAGAACAACGAGATGAGACTGTATCATAATCAACATCCCCAACCAAGCGATAGCCTCGTTTGGCAGAGGGATCTTCAACGCGATTAATGCCAACATCAATCACCACAGCGCCTTCCTTAACCATGGAGCTCTGGATAAACTGAGGTTTCCCTATGGCTGATATCAGGATATCTGCACTCGAGGTGATGCAGCTAAGGTCAGTGGTGCGGGAGTGGCATACAGTCACTGTGGCATCACGTCCCTTCTGCATAAGAAGGGCGGCAAGGGGCTTTCCAACAATATTACTCCGCCCTACGATGACCACGTGTTTTCCAGCAGTCTCAATCTTATAGTGATCGAGCATCGCCAAGACACCCAAAGGTGTGCAACTGACAAAGGTAGGAAGTCCTATAAGAAGTTTGCCCATGCTCATAGGATGAAAGCCATCAACATCCTTATGTTGATCAATAGTTTCGATGATTTCATCAGTATTCATGTGAGAAGGAAGAGGTAGTTGTACCAGAATCCCGTGTACAGCAGGGTCAGCGTTAAGACCCTTGACCAAGGCAAGAAGCTCTTTATGCGTTGTTTCGCTATCCAAAAGATAATCCTGATGTCCGAAGCCCAAGGAAATACAGGCTTTTTTCTTGCTGTTCACATAGCTTTGGCTTGCTGGGTCATTTCCCACTAGGACAACTGCAAGCATTGGGGCATATCCATAGGATTGCACAAAGGAATCAGACCTAGCTTGTACATCTGCATAGACTGCTTTAGACACTTCTTTTCCTGACATTACTTGCATAGCTAATCCTTCCTTATTGGTAGAATACCGTAAAAAGCGGGGTAATGGCAACAAATGCAAGACTAAGGTACCATTGATTGTCCTGTAAAGGCTTCGATGATTTGCCTTTCTTCTTTCTCCTCATTATACTGGCTAAGAGGTTTTCAATTCTGTTCATTTTTCGTATGATTGAATATATGTAACGGGCATTACAAAGTTTTGTTCTTACAAGCAACAAGAGGTACCCATGAAAAAGTTTTTCCTGCTATGTCTCATAGCCCTTTTACTTCCCTTATCGCTGTATTCAGCTGATTATTATGATGTTGGAAGCCAACAGTTCTCCTTCAGGGTGGGCACTAATGTCCCTACGTTTGTCCATTTCTTTGGAGATAATACCACTGAAGCTGGCCCAGGTGAGGATAACACGGGAATGAAAATGGGTGGCTATGGCTCCATCAGCTTCCAGATGTTCAACTCATCCAAGACATCCATTGGAGGTGAGATCGGGTATAACTTCAACTTCTCAGCAGAGAATAAGTTTTTCTCGGCAGTCCCCTTCTTTGCAAAATACTCCTACTACCCTCTTCAAGGTACCTTTGACCTGCCCTTGTCAGTTGGACTGGGAGGAGCGTACATCAAGTACAAGACAAGCTCGCTTATGACTCTGTACACTAATCTAGAAATAAGCGCCATCTGGTATCCTGGTGAGAACTGGGGGTTTGGCATCTCAACAGGGTTATGGCTTATACCTGAGCTAAACTATGAACAAGCCCTGAAAGCTGATAATGCCCTTGCAGGCTTCATCCCCATCACGCTCTCAGTCACGTACCGTCAATAGGAGAATCCCATGAAGAAAACACGAGCATTACTGCTTTCAATACTACTTATAATACTAGCTTTTACTTCCTGTAACCTAGATGGCACTAGTGGGATATTCAGACAAATAGC
>CAYSIH010000211.1:0-3152 GCA_964431005.1 uncultured Sphaerochaeta sp.
AGGTTATCCTCTATTGCTACAAGAGCACTCTCAGGATCCTTGCATCCCTTCTCTTCCAACAGTTTGGCAACCACATCATCTTGTAACGTAACTAGTGCAGTTGTTATGACCTCGTGGTCATTGTACACCATAAGTTGGTTTAGGATCGGCAGGTTATTGACCATTACCTCTTCGACTTCCTCTGGGCTGTACTTCTCACCATCGCGGGCGATCAGGAGGGCTTTGGCCCTTCCTGTAACAACCAGAAAACCATCCTCATCATAATAGCCAAGGTCCCCTGTCCAGAGCCATCCATCCCTAAGGGCTTCTTTTGAAGCCTCGGGATTCTTGAAGTACCCCTTCATGACATTGTCACCCTTGATGACTATCTCACCCTTCTGCCCTACTTTTGCCTCATGCTCGTCATCGAGCATGATCTTGCAGACCTCAGAAGCTGCTACCATGCCGCTGGTACCGAACTTGTAGCGTAGAGGTGAGTTACTGCTGATGATAGGGGCAGCTTCTGTAAGGCCGTAGCCCTGGAATACAGGAATGCCGATGGCGGCGAAGAACTTCTGTTGTTTAGCTTCAAGGAGGGCCCCCCCTCCTACACAGTAGAGCATCTTGTTACCAAATATTGCACGCAGCTTAGGGAAGACCAGCTTATTGGCAAGTGTGTAGGCAGGCCAAGTCTTTATCTGGACCCAAGCACCGGGACGGCGGAATCCATCGCCATTGCGAAGAATTCCCGCCTCAAGCCCACGGTTGAAGATGCCTTCAATAAAAGGCCCCTTCTGGTGGATGCCCTGGGTCATCTTTTTCATGAAGTTTCCGGTGATGGATGGGACGGTCATAATGAAGGAAGGTTCCAACTCAACCAAGTTCTTGGGAAAGTTACGTATAATGGAAGCATTGGCCCCACGAGAATCGACAAAGTGAAGGGTGATGCCCCGTAACAGTGCGGTATAAATACCTACCGTATGGGCAAAGGAGTGGTCAACAGGCAGGACAACCAACGTCTCAAGTTCGGCATCGGCGAGTTTGAACAGGTCAATGGCATCATGGCTGTTGGTCCAATAGTTCAGGTGGGTAAGCATAATCCCTTTAGGGTTGCCTGTGGTACCACTGGTATAACAGATGTTGATGGTATCATTCTCACCTATTTTCTCTTCAGTCTTCTGTACCAGGGTAGGGTCTTTCTTCAAAGCTTCGTCACCAGATGCGAGCATCCCACCCCAGAACACATAATCCACGCCCTCTTTCCAGCCTGCTTCTGTGACCTGTTTCTCCAGCCTTTCATCCATTTCATCAAGATAGATGAACAAGACCTTATGATCAAAAAAAGGAAGTGCCTTTATGGTATTTGCAAGAGTGTTACTGCTTATAGCTATGGCATAGGCTTCACTGTGGTTGATCCTGAATGCGATCTCTTCTGGTGTCAGCTTGATGGAAAGGGGAACACTGATGCCCCTTGCCTTTATGACTCCCAATTCAAGGGTCACCCAGGAGCTTTTGCCTTCACTGAGGATTCCGACACTTTGTTCAGGCCTAAAGCCCCCCGACAGAAGATACGCAGCAACAGAATCAGAAAGGGCATCAGTCTGAGCAAAAGAGCTAGGAACCCATCCCTCCTGCATTCTGGTATTGGTATATGTCCTGTTTCCATATTTCGTGGCTGCATTATGCAACATGGTAACGATGGTTCTTTGCATGGCTATTCACTCCAAGTAAAAGATTATGAGAATACAATATATGTTTACTTTACATGTATACTTGGAATGTCAGGAAAACACAATGAAAAAACATGACGAAATCGGCACTTTGTATGCAAAAGTGACTATGATAACGACAGTAGCTGATGTTTTAGAAAATCAAAGACAACCTCTGCCTAATAGAAAGCCTTTGGTTTAGAAGAATGGGATGACTCCAAAGCAAACTCATAGACCAAACCATCAAAAACCTTTGTACAACGGCCCACTACCGTACCGTCAGCAAGGACACATACCCCCCGACACCACAGGTTTGCCGATCGGGGATCGAGTTGAAGATGGTTGCATATCTCCTCGTTGGGGCTTATCGCACCCACCTTACCTTCAGAAAAAAAACATCTCTGGGCACAGTATTCGCTGAGAATCTCAAAAACAGATCTGTCACAATACTCTTCCATCTGTAGCAGTGGTTCGGAAAATCTATCAGACATATAGTAATCGCTCAAAACTGTTGCCTTATCACCCACCATATGCAGACTTTTTATATGCCAGATCTGATTATTCGCATGTTGGCCATCAAACACCATCTGCTGTCGGTCTATAGCTGTTGCAAATAACTTTTCCTTAAGCAGGATCTTGTACCTGCCTTTTATCGCCCTATCAGTATCAGCACTTTGAAGGTATGCCAGATCCACAAGTTCGCGATTGAACAGGACAAAGGAACCTCGCCCTCTGGTCCGTGTGATATACCCATGGGAAACTAACTCCCCAAGAGCCTTTCGGATGGTCACACGAGAAACCCCATACAAATCGCAAAGTTCCATCTCGGTTGGCATCTTAAAACCTTCACTCCACTCTCCAGAGATAATCTTCATCTGTAATTGCGTAAGAATGGTCTTAAATTTCAGTGCCATAAATATCCTCCAAGAGTACAATATTAGGAGCAACAGCATCTATAAGTATAATACACCTTGGGCAATAAATCATTAAGGATTTAGTATCATTTAGGAGTGGATATATAATCTTAAAGCCAAGTAAACCAGTCTCATGGTATTAGTAAACAAAATACTAATATTTCATTCAAGTTGTAATACAAGACAAATGCGTTGTTGGATATTTACAAATGACCGCTATTTCATGCAATGGAGCTACGATCATTCTACATGTGCGCATTCTCAATACCTAGTGAGATCAAATCCATGTAGACTCATTTAACACTCCCTTCCGTGCTCCTCCCCAAAAGCTCTTGTATAGGGAAGATCCCCCTAATCTTCTTCAATTTCGTATCAGCTGGCTTATAGCCCACCCTTTCTTTATTGCCTAACCTTGAGTATTATTAGAAGTAAGACTAATCCTGTAGGAGGAATTATATGGCTTATTCTGAACCGTTTGACGTGCTAGACGAAAAAACTCGAGATATCTCACGAGCGATTACCAGCTTACGAGAGGAACTGGAAGCGATCG
>CAYSIH010000212.1:0-3148 GCA_964431005.1 uncultured Sphaerochaeta sp.
TCTCCATGGCAGAGCTGGTGATAGGGTTCAAGTGTGGTGGTTCTGATGGCTTGAGCGGTATAACGGCAAACCCCCTTGTAGGGCGGTTCTGTGACGAGTTCACGGCCATGGGAGGGACTGCCCTCCTCACAGAGGTCCCTGAGATGTTCGGTGCCGAACAGATCCTGATGAACCGATCAAGGGACAAGGGCGTCTATGAAAAGACAGTAAAGCTCATCAATGACTTTAAGGATTATTTTGTAAAGCACAAACAGACAGTTTATGAGAATCCCTCACCTGGCAATAAGGAGGGGGGCATCAGCACGCTGGAAGATAAGAGCATCGGAGCCATACAAAAAGGTGGGCAGGCCCCCATTGTTGCAGTCCTTGATTATGGGGAGAGGGTCACCGAACGTGGGTTGAATTTGCTTTCCGGTCCTGGCAATGACATTGTATCAACAACAGCTCTCACTGCCAGCGGAGCCCATATCATCCTGTTTACCACAGGAAGGGGGACTCCCCTTGGTGCTCCGGTCCCTACGGTAAAGATAGCCTCAAACACTGCTATGGCTACAAGGAAAGCTAACTGGATTGACTTTGATGCAGGAAGATTGCTCAGCGAAGAGGATGATGTGGTTCTCAGTGACTTCATCCTTCTGATGCAAAAAGTTGCATCAGGAGAGGTTCAGACTAAGAACGAGATACATGGCTATGCTGAAATTTCCTTGTTCAAGGATGGGGTAATCCTGTAGCAGGGATTCCAGAGAGTGACTATTGTTGAGAATATTTTAGGGGTAAGAAGATGGCGCACAAAGGAACAGGATTAGAGGGTGACAAACAGATGACCAGTGGTGTGGTACGTACTATCGCCATTTTGGAGACTCTCTCACAAAACCAGAAGATCAATCTTGAGAATTTGGCCAAGGCGACCAAGTTGCCCAAAGCCACTCTGCTCAGATTTCTTTCTACGCTTGTTGCCCTTGGCTATGTCTATCGTGATCCCACAGACCTCTACAGCTTGACACTGAAGCTGTTCTCCCTAGGTTCGCACGGGTTGGAGCATATTGATTTCATCAGTATGGCCAATCCTGTAGCGCAGAGGCTCTGCACCGAACTGGGAGAGACTGTGCACATGGGTGTGCTGGAAGGAAAGAGTGCTGTCTATGTGTTGAAGAAGGAGTCCTCCTTCACCATCCGCATGTACAGCAGGGTGGGTAAGACTATCCCCCTCTACTGCACCGCCATTGGGAAGGTGCTCCTCAGCGACATGAGTGAACGCGAGCTTCAGCAGTATCTGAGCAAAGTTCCTCTCAAGCCTTTTACGGTGAATACCCTTAGGGATGAACAGGCGCTAAGAGCGGAACTGGAAAAAGTCAGGACCCAGGGCTGGGCTTCCGATGATGAGGAGCATGAGATGGGAACCCTCTGTATAGGCTCTCCCATCAGAGATTATACGGGTAGTGTTATCGCTGCGATGAGTGTCTCCTGGCCCCTATTCCGTTTTGATCCTGAGGATAAGAAGCGTATTGTTACTTCCATCCTGAGTGAGTGCACCAATCTCTCTAAGTTGCTTGGTTGGGAACAGAAATAGGATATTACGAGAACAAGAGTAAAGAAAGAGACGAAGAATCAGAATTACCTAATCTATAAAATTACAACAAGGAGGAGCATATGAAGACGATCCGATGGGGCATCATAGGATGTGGAGATGTGACCGAGAAGAAGAGCGGACCGGGTTTTCAGAAATCTGAAGGGTCCTCTTTGGTTGCAGTTATGCGTAGGAACAGCGAAAAGGCTGCTGACTACGCCAGAAGGCACCAGGTACCGCGTTGGTATGATGATGCCCAAAAACTCATTGACGACCCAGAAGTGGATGCCATCTACATCGCCACCCATCCTAACTCCCATATGGAGTACACCCTTAAGGCAGCAGAAGCGGGCAAGCCTGTCTATTGCGAGAAGCCTTTGGCCGTGTCCAGTGAGGAGAGCAAAAGGATGGTCTCATTCTGTAAGGAGAAGAACGTCAAGTTTTTCAGTGCGTACTACCGTAGAGCCCTTCCCAAGTTCCTGAAGATCAAGGAACTGCTTGATAGCGGCATTATTGGGGAAATACGGTATGCCCATATTGCAATGCACCGGATGATCGCTGAAAAGGATAAGCAACAAGGCGGATCCTGGCGCGTCAGGCCCGAGATCTCCGGTGGGGGACTCATCCTGGATATCGGATCGCATGCCCTGGATCTCATGGACTGGTATTTTGGCCCGATCGAACAAGCCAAAGGGTTTGCAGAGAACCAGAGCAAGACCTATGCCGCTGATGACATTGTCAGTGGTAGCTGGAAGCATGCGAACAACATCATGGGAAGTGGAGTCTTCTGTTTCAATACATATAGGGATGAAGACAAGACCACTATCTATGGCAGCAAGGGAGAACTCTCCTACTCTGTTCTCGATATTGGAGATCCTATCCACCTCAAGACTCAGACAGGGGAAAAGGATATTGCTGTAGACAATCCCCCAGAGCATGTAGCACAGCCCCTCATCCAGACTATTGTCAACGAACTTTTGGGAAAAGGTCTCTGCCCAAGCACAGGGGAGAGCGGAGCAAGAACCGATTGGGTTTTAGAGAAACTACAAGGCAAATAGGAGAAACGCTATGTTTGTATCACATCGTGATGAGATTGAGAAAAAGCAGATTGAGAGTCCCTCTTCCAACAAGGTTACCAAGCAGGTACTCGTAGGCCCTGAACAGGGATGGAAGGACCACGTCATGAGGATGTTCACCCTGGGCAAGGGAGGCTTCGCACCCCGTCATACCCACCCTTGGCAACATATCATCTATGGTGTTGAAGGTGAGGGAATGCTATTCATGGATGGCAAGAACTATCCTTTGAAGGCAGGCTCCACAGCCTATGTCCCTTCTGATATCCTGCACCAGGTCTCCCAGGAAGGAGAAGAACCTTTTGTGTTCATCTGCATAGTGCCGGAGTTTGGGGATAAGTAGGGCGATAAAAGAAAACCATGTCACCACCCATAGAATCTCCATCATGTAAGAAGTTCATGGTGGAGATTCTTATATGAGAAAGCAACTTTTTCTCTGATGCAAAGCCTAAATCTTCTTTTCCCTCTCTTTATCTTCTACAGCCCCTTATTCATGATTATGTGCACA
>CAYSIH010000213.1:0-3132 GCA_964431005.1 uncultured Sphaerochaeta sp.
GCCAGATCAAGAACAAGGCGAAAGCCCTTCGTGTCCTGCGTTCCCGCCTGTTTGATATGGAAGAAGAGAAGAAGAACCGCGAACGCTCCGAAGCTCGCAAGAGCCAGGTAGGGACAGGCGACCGTAGTGGACGTATCCGTACCTACAACTTTCCACAGAACCGCTTTACCGACCACAGGATCAACCTCACCCTCTACAAGCTGGAACTCATCATGGGTGGCCAACTTGAAGAGGTCATTGATGCAATGAAAGTTGCAGCAGGTGAACTGGCCATCCAGGAAGCCTGATATGGTTGGCAGTTCGGTAAGACAGTATAAGACTTTTTGTGCAAAGGCCCTTCGAGAGAAGGGCATAACAGAGACGCCAGAATTGGAAGCTCGTCTGCTCATTGAGAAGGTAACGAATCTTTCTCAGGTAGAGCAGATCCTGCATGAAGACAGGCTCCTTGATCGCACGGAGCTTCTTGCCTTGGAAATTCTGCTCGCCGAGCGCCTAGAAGCCAGACCAATGGCATATATCCTTGGCCATAAGGAGTTCTATGGAAGACCCTTTTTCGTTGATGAACGGGTTCTCATACCCCGCCCTGATACAGAAACCCTGGTGGAAGTAGCTCTTTCTCATGCACGTCTGAGCGAGAAGAAACTCTCCATCGTCGATGTCTGTACAGGAAGCGGATGTGTGGGGATAACCTTGGCATGTGAACTTGGCTATGATGTGCTCCTTTCCGACATATCACGCGATGCATTGGAGGTGGCGAATGCCAATGCGATAAGCCTTCTCGGTCACTCTCTGCCAACAAGCCAAGGCAATCTTCTCTCCACTCTCACCGATAAATATGATATCATCGTCAGCAACCCTCCATATCTCACCAAAGAGTGGTGTGATGAGGTCAGTGCCGATGTGAAAAGAGAACCCCGTCTTGCCCTTGAGGGTTTTGATAGCGACGGGCTTCACCTAGTCAGAACTTTGGTGAAGCAAAGCGCTTTGGCTCTGGAGGTAGGAGGGGCACTGATGCTGGAGTGTGACTACCGTCAGGTAGCCGAAGTAAAACTAATAATGCTGGCATCTGGCTTTAGTCAGGTACAAAGCGTATGTGACCTTGCAGGAAAAGAGAGAGTCGTATGGGGGATTTATAATTGTACGAACAACTGATAGAGCGTTTCATTCAGAAAGCCTTCAAGTATTCTAAAGAGGACCAGGAGAAAATTCTTGCGGCCGCCACCTACTCTGCGTCCAAACACAAGAACCAGAAACGAGCCAGTGGGGAGCCCTATCTCATCCACCCCCTTGCTGTAGGGGAAATTCTCATACAGTTGAAAATGGACGCCGACACCATCGTGGCGGGGCTCCTGCACGATACCATCGAAGATACCGACACCACCTATGAGGAGCTTGCCGAACTCTTCGGACAATCTGTTGCCGACATGGTCGAGAGCGAGACGAAGATCAGCAACATCAAGGCAATGAGCCGAAGTGTCCAAGAGGCTGAGACCATCAGGAAGATGTTCTTTGCAATGAGTAAGGACATCCGCGTCATCATCATCAAACTCGCTGACAAGTTGCACAATATGCGCACTCTCCAGCACCTGAAGCCCGAGCGAGCTAGGGAGATAGCAGGAGAAACCCTGGACATCTTCGCCCCCCTAGCTGACCGCTTGGGTATCTCCTGGCTGAAAGACGAGCTTGAGGACCTTTCGCTGAAGATCCTCAAGCCCGATACATTCCAGTACATCCAAGACTACCTCTTGAGCAAAAAAGGGGAGCAGACAGCATACCTCAACCGCATAGAGAAAAGCATTTACCGCGCCTGTGGGGATGCGAACCTCAGCGATGTACTGGTGACCAGCCGGGCCAAGCACGCCTACTCTGTCTACATGAAGATGAAGAAGAGGAAAAAGGAGATTGATGAGATCTTCGACATCCTCGGAGTCAGGATCCTGTGCAATACCCTTACTGAGTGCTACACCATCTTAGGAGTCATCCATCGTCTATGGCCACCCATCGAAGGACGCTTCAAAGACTATATCGCCATGCCCAAGGCTAACAATTACCAAAGTCTGCACACAACGGTCATGGCCCTCGACGGCAAACTGATGGAAATCCAGATACGTACCAAAGATATGCACTTTACTGCCGAGTATGGTGTTGCTGCACACTGGACATACAAGTCAGAGACCGGCAGTGACAGCGGCAACTGGTCGAAGATGGACAACGACCAGTTCTCCAAGATCATAAGCAAGCTGAAGACCTGGTCCAATGAGATAGAGACCAGCGAATCCTATATGGAGGACATCAAAGGAGAACTGCTTAAGGATACAATCTACGTGTTCACCCCCCAAGGGCATATCGTAGAGCTCCCTAAAAACGCCACACCCCTAGACTTTGCCTACCAGATTCACACCGAAGTCGGCAACCATACCACAGGGGCAAAAGCCGATGGTTCGATAATTGCACTCAATGCACCGCTAAAAAACACTCAGGTGATAGAGATCCTTACCTCTCCCAATGCAAGACCTCGCGTACAGTGGCTACGCTATGTGCAGACAAGCAGTGCAAGAAAGAAGATCAAGGCGTGGCTTAACAAGTATGATGAGAACATCCTCATAGACAAGGACATCATAGCCAAACGCAAGATCTCCGAAGCTCAGACGAAAGTTGAGCAACCACAGATCACACCTCTCCCCCTTGATGGGGATGAGATCGTCCGCCAAGTGTCAGACCCGTCACGGATGAAGTTCGTCGTCGGTGATGAGAAGAACATGATGATCAACATCGCCCAGTGCTGCTCGCCGGTCAGAGGGGATGAGATAGTCGGTTACATCAGCCGTGGAAGGGGGATCATTGTCCATAAGAAAGGTTGCCCCAACCTCAAGAATATGAGTGAGATCGTAGACCGCTCGATAGATGTTGAGTGGGAGACATCGTCTCCCAAGCTTACCAAACGTTTCAGCGTCTCAAGCAAACGCACCTACGACCTGTTTGGCGAGATAGAGGGTACGCTACGGAAGCACAAAGGGCACCTCATAGAGGGAAGGCTGCATGATGATGAGGAAGGCAAACTGATGGGGACCTTTACTATGGAGGTCCAGCATGAGGATGACTTCAAGAAAATTGTAAAGAACCTGAAGACCA
>CAYSIH010000214.1:0-3128 GCA_964431005.1 uncultured Sphaerochaeta sp.
TTGATGTCTGGGTCGCTCGTCATGGTGAAATCCAACCGGATTTTGTTTTCATAGCAAAGAGGCTCAGCTGTTCCTCTTCCTTCTGAGGGGTATCGAGAACTCTGAGTGTGAGGGAGAAGTAGTTCTCGTAGTAGTCCAGTTTCATCCTCTGATCAGTTGAAAAGACATCTTCAAGGCTGAGATTGGAGAGGGAGAACTCCTTAGCTACAGCGACAATGCCTTTTATGTCCGAAAGACCTGAAATCTCTATCCATCGCTGCTTGTCCGGCTCTTCCATCGAAAACCCTTCAAAGGTCTCAGAGCCAGAGCCGTCATAGATATGCGTCCGTATTCTGGTATTTTCACATTCGGAGTCTCCGACATAGATCAGCGATCCTGGTCGCATGCCTTCCTTTCTTTTGTGCAGGAGAGGAATGGTCTTTTTGTTCAGCATCTAGAATGCCCCCTGTAGATGTAAGATTCCCACAATTAGCAACAGCTGTGCAAGGGTATAGGTCCCCATGACGGCAGTTTCGCTGAAAGTACGTTTTTCTACGATATCGAGTGCGATAAGGTAGTCTGAGATGGCGAAGAAGATTGCCCCAACCGTTGCAATGAAGGAGAGGGCGGAGACGCAGAAAGAAGTCAGGACAATAAGGATAGTGGCGTAGATGCCCAACAGGGGGGCCTCTTTGGAGGGGAAGAAGGAGAGGATGATTTTATAGAGGGGAAAGGCCAGGACGAGCAGGGCAGAGAGAAAATAGGGCCAGCTTTGCAAATGGAGAAAGAAATAGGTGATGTATGCCAGGTGTCCTACAAAGAAGCAGAGCATGCCTGCATAAAAAAGTTTGCCACTGTGCCCTGCAAGCAGGAAGGTATCCCCTGCTGTTCCTAGGAGTAAGGCTAGGCATATAAGCCAGAATAATAAGGTTGTATCTGTATTGAGAGAAAGGTAATATAGGAAAAGGGAGGGCATGAGCAGCACCTTGCTTATGGCTGAAGCCCTCTTTAGATTTTCAGAGCGGAAACTCATGTGAATGATGGTGAGTCCTAGATAAATCAGCAAGAAGATATTCATATGTATAGCTTAACTCACAGTATGGGCGATAACAACACGCTTTGCTTTGGTTTTGCTATAGAAGGCTAAATCTGCTATACTTTGCTCCATGGCAAAGTCAACATACGATGAATCAAAAATCCAGACGCTCAGTGCGTTGGAACATATACGCAAGCGCCCGGGCATGTACATCGGACGTTTGGGAAATGGTACCCATCTCGATGATGGTATCTACATCCTTATCAAGGAGATTGTCGACAACAGCATTGACGAGTTCATTATGGGATTCGGAAACAGGGTTGTCATCCGAGTAAAGGACAAGAGCGTCTCGGTTCGGGACTTTGGGCGGGGTATACCCCTAGGCAAGGTCGTCGATTGCGTCTCGGTCATCAACACCGGGGCAAAGTACAGCTCCGACGTCTTCCAGTTCTCGGTGGGGTTGAACGGGGTGGGAACCAAGGCGGTCAACGCCCTCTCCTCACAGTTCACTGTTACTGCCTTTCGTGACGGCAAGTATGCATCAGCCACGTTCCAAAAGGGGGTCCTGGTTTCAGAGCGGTCGGGCAAAACACCTGAGGAGGACGGGACGATGGTAAGTTTTACTCCCGACTCCGAACTGTTCGGTGAGTATGAGTTCAATGAAGATTTTTTGGTGACCCGTATCTGGAGCTATGCCTACCTGAATACCGGGCTCACCCTCAACTTCAACAACAAGGCATACAAGTCCACCCATGGGCTTCTTGACCTGTTGGATAAGGAGGTTGGAAGTGAGGGGCTTTATACCACTATCCACCACCAGTCCAAGCAGCTTGAGTTTGCCTTTACCCATGTGGTGGGCTCCTATGGGGAGAATTACTTCAGCTATGTGAATGGTCAGCATACCACCGATGGTGGCACCCATCAGGGAGCGTTCAAGGAGGGAATCCTCAAGGGCATCAATGAGTTCTACAAGAAGACGTGGGCACCCCAGGATGTGCGCGACGGCATCATCGGGGCGATCGCCATCAAGGTACAGGAGCCGGTCTTCGAGTCCCAGACAAAAAACAAACTGAGCAATACGGAGATCCGCACCTGGATTGTAGGTGAGGTAAAGGACGCTATCGTTGATTTCCTGCTGAAAAACTCTGATGAGGCTGCAAAGCTCAACGAGAAGATCATCAACAACGAGACGCTGCGCAAGGAGCTCAATGAGGTTAAGAAAGGCGCCCGGGCCTCTGCAAAAAAAGTTTCGCTGAACATCCCCAAGCTGAAGGACTGCAAATACCATCTTGGTCAGAGTGCTTCCCGCCGAGATGAGTGTGAACGCAGTGTAATCTTTCTCACAGAAGGGGACTCGGCTTCCGGTACCATCACCAAGACTCGGGACGTGATGACCCAGGCTGTCTTCAGCCTTCGGGGAAAAATCCTCAATGTCTATGGAAAAAAACGTACCGAGATATATAAGAATGCTGAGCTGTATAATATGATGGTTGCCTTAGGCATCGAAAATGGTCTTGAGGGGCTGCGCTACGGTAAGGTCATCATCGCAACCGATGCTGATACAGATGGCTTTCATATCCGCAACCTCCTGATGACCTACTTTCTTACCTATTTTGAGGATTTGGTGCTGGCAGGACGCCTTTACATCCTAGAGACCCCCCTGTTCAGGGTGCGTAACAAGAAGCAGACTGTCTACTGCTACAATGAGAAGCAACGCGATGATGCGGTAGCTCAGATCAAAGGCAGTGAGATAACCCGATTCAAGGGCCTCGGGGAGATCGACCCCAAGGAGTTTGGGCAGTTCATCGGTGAAGATATACGCTTGGTTCCCGTTTCAATTGTGGGGATGCAATCTATGCACAAGACACTGGAGTTCTATATGGGTAGCAATACCCCCCAGAGAAGGGAGTTCATTATGGAGAATCTTATCTGATGGCGCAGGCACAAAATGTTTTTCAACAGAATTTTCTTGAGTATGCCTCGTATGTCATCAAGGAGCGGGCCATCCCCGACCTTTCTGACGGCTTCAAGCCGGTTCAGAGGCGTATCATCCACACACTCTTTGAGATGGATGACGGCAAGTTCCATAAGGTGGCCAATGTGGTTGGTTGGG
>CAYSIH010000215.1:0-3107 GCA_964431005.1 uncultured Sphaerochaeta sp.
TATGCAACCTACAGTTTCACTGACGAGGCCCTGGCCAAGAAAATCACTGAGAATACGCTAGAAGGTGATGAAAGGGTCAATATGATCTTTGCCTTGGAAGAGAATACCGCCCATGGGGTGGTGAATGCCCTGCCGAAAGATAGGGATATCAAGCTCATAAGCTTCGGCACCACGCAGTTTGAGGTGCAGCTCCTGGAGGAGGGGGTCATCGATGCCCTGGTTGTCATCAACAGCTTTAACCTTGGCTACCGTTCCGTAAAAGCCGCTATCGATCTCCTCAAGAACAACAAGCCTGTTGAAAAGATGGTCGAACATGCTTTGGTGACCAAGGATTCCATGTTCAGCGAGCAGCATCAACGACTGTTGTTCCAGACTCTGCTGTAATAGCACCTAGATACAAGATCCCGTATATCAGGCACCTTGAGCAGGATACAAAGAAATCAGGGGCATAGAGACACGTGAGGGGCAGGAATTTCCTGCCCCTCACGTATAGTTCCAAGAACTAGTTTTTCTTTACATACTTGCGGATATCAAACGATACTGCAGAAACAATGATCAGGCCCTTGATGATGTTCTGCCAGTAAGGGTTCACCCCAACAAAGGTCAGACCGTAGTTGATGAAGGAGAAGATAATGACACCAGCGATGACTCCACTGACGGTTCCCACACCACCTGTTGTCGAAACCCCTCCGACAACGCAGGATGCGATGGCATCGAGCTCATAGCCACTTCCATAGTTGTTGGTCGCCCCGCCTGTACGGGCTGCTTCCAGGACGCCAGAGAGAGCGATAAGGAATCCACACAGCCCAAAGAGTCCGACCAGCGTCTTGGTAATGTTGATACCGGATACGGCTGCTGCTTCGGGGTTGCCACCTACAGCATAGACGTTCTTGCCAAAGACCGTCTTGTTAAGGATGACCCAAACAATAAGGGAGACTATTGCAGCAAATATGACGATTACCGGCATAAACCCTATGGACCCTGATCCCAAATAGGTGAAGTCAGCGCGAAGGCCACCAATAGGCTGACTGTTGTTTGGTGCCATGTTGAAGTAGATAGAGTTCACCCCATAGATGATAAGCATCGAACTCAGCGTTGCAATAAAGGCAGGAACCTTAAACTTGGCAACGATCATACCATTGACCATTCCAAACATGGTGCCGACCAACACTGCGATCAGTATGGGGAACAAGATGGGAATCTGCCCAAGATCAGGGTAGAAGCGCCTTACGTAGTCAGGTGTCTGCAGCATGGATGCTGAGATAACTGCGGCAAGACCAACTGTCCGCCCTCCACCGAGGTCGACTCCCCCGGTCAGGATGACAAACATCATACCCAAGGCCATGATTACCTTAGTAGAGCTCATCATCAGCACGTCACGCATGACCCTGATGCTCAAGATCCTAGGGTTGATAATCGCTATGACAATAACCAACAACAGCAGGACAAGGAAGATCGCCTTATCCATGACAAACTGCTTTACCGTTCTTTTACCTAATAGTGTATATGCCAAACTATTTGCACTCATTATATTCCCCTCTCTAGCCGACATACTTTGTCGCCAGTTCCATAATTTCTTCTTGGTTGGTAGTTTTACTGTCCACTGTACCAGCGACACGTCCTTCACTCATCACAACGATTCTATCGGTCATACCGATAAGTTCTGGCATCTCACTGCTGATCATGATGACACCCTTGCCCTGGGCTGCAAGCTCACCCATGATGACGTAGATCTCATATTTTGCACCGACGTCAATTCCTCTGGTAGGTTCATCAAGGATGAGAATATCAGGGGCAGTGAGCAACCAGCGGGCTATGAGCACCTTCTGTTGGTTTCCTCCACTCAGACTCTTGATGAGAGTCTTGGCAGTAGGGGTCTTGATATCCAGATCCTTGATGCTTTTTTTAGTATCCACTGACATCTTGGCAGCATTGAGCAACCCATTCTTATTGAGATACGAGGAGATATTTGCAATGAGGAGGTTGTCCTGTACAGAGAGGACCGGGAATATCCCGGTTGCCCGTCGCTCTTCGGTCAGGAGGGCCATCCCCAATTTCTTAGCTTCATAGGGGTTGTTACAGGTTTTCTCCTCCCCTTCTATAAAGAGTTTTCCTTCACTATGCAGTCTCAAGCCAAAAATAGCCTCCATAACCTCTGTTCGTTGAGCCCCTACAAGGCCTCCGATTCCCAAGATCTCACCTTTTCGCAGGGTGAAGGAGACATCCTTGAAACTACGGGGATTTGGAGAGGTGTAGGAATCAATTCTCAACAGCTCACTTCCAGGATCGCTTGTCCTGGGTGGGAACCGGTTGGTCAGGTCCCGTCCCACCATTCGCTTGATGATCATAGCAGTGGTGAGTTCTTTCGCCTCCCAGGTCCCGACATACTTTCCATCACGCATGATGGAGACCTCATCGGAAATCTTAAGGATCTCCTCCATCTTATGGGATATGTAGATGATGGCCACACCACGCTCTTTCAGCGAACGAATGATGGTGAACAGGTGTTCAACCTCATTTTCTGTCAGCGAGGAGCTCGGCTCGTCCATGATAATGATTTTTGAGTCGTAGGATACGGCCTTAGCTATTTCGACACTCTGGGCCTTGGAGACTGAGAGAGTCTTCAGCAGGTCAGTTGGCTTTATGGTTGTCAGGTTTAGTTCATCAAGGAGCTTTGCTGTCATGTCGTACATAACTTCATGGTCAACAAAAGGACTTTTATCACCACCTTTTCGGGGAAATCTGCCAAGCCAGATATTTTCCATGACCGAACGATAAGGGATAAGGTGGAGTTCCTGGTGAATCATGGAGATTCCCAGTTTCAAGGCTTCTTTTACGCTATCAATTGCAACAGGCTGTCCGTTAAAGGAGATATCTCCCTCGTCCATGGTGTACAGGCCGAACAGGCACTTCATCAGTGTGGATTTTCCCGCACCGTTTTCACCCATCAAGGCGTGTACCGTACCCGGCTTCACCTTCAAGGTGACGTCATCCAAAGCCTTAACACCAGGAAAAGACTTGGATACATGGTTCATCTCTAGAATATACATTGTATTCCCTCAAGAGGCTGAACAGCCCCTTTCTGTCTGAAAAACCCTCTGGTCAGA
>CAYSIH010000216.1:0-3095 GCA_964431005.1 uncultured Sphaerochaeta sp.
TGTGAAGGCAGTAGAGTTGCCAAAGGCTTACGATCCCAAGGATTTTGAAGACCGCATCTATGAAGATTGGATGAAAGGCGGGATGTTCAAACCTGTTGAGGGGGATGCTCCTCCCTTTACTGTTGTTATGCCGCCTCCGAATGTTACCGGCATTTTACATATGGGCCATGCCCTGAACAACTCCTTGCAGGATATCCTCACCCGCTTTTACCGCATGAACGGTCGTCCCACACTCTGGGTGCCTGGAACCGATCATGCCGGCATTGCCACCCAGCATGTGGTGGAGCGCCAGCTTGCAACCGAAGGGTTGCGCCGCCAGGATATCGGACGCGAAAAGTTCCTCGAACGCACCTGGAAAGTGAAAGACAAGCACCATGCGACCATCAAGAGCCAGCTTGAGAAGATCGGCTGTAGCTGTGACTGGAGCCATGAACGCTTTACCATGGATGAGGGGCTCAGTGCCGCTGTGCGAGAGAGCTTTGTCCTTTTGTATGAACGCGACTTAATCTACAAGGGCGAATATCTGGTCAACTACTGCCCTACGTGTGGTACTGCCCTAGCTGATGATGAGGTGGAACACCAGGAGGTTGCAGGCAACCTTTGGGACATCCGTTACCCGTATAGCGATGGAAGTGGCTTCATCACCGTAGCAACCACCCGCCCTGAGACAATGTTTGGCGACGTGGCTGTTGCTGTACACCCTGATGACGAGCGCTATAAGGATCTTGTAGGCACATTGCTCAACCTGCCCCTGACCGATAGAAAGATCCCTGTCATTGCTGATAGCTTTGTTGATATGAGTTTTGGTACAGGTATGGTGAAGATCACCCCTGCCCATGATCCCAATGACTGGCAGTGTGGCAAGCGCCAGGGCCTTGAGGCGATCAACGTCCTCAACGCTGACGGGACGCTGAATGAGAACTGCCCTGAGAAATATCGCAACCTTTCTGCCTCTGATGCGAGGGTTCTTGTGGTGGAAGACCTCAAGAGTCTGGGTGTTTTGGTCAATGAGAAGGTACACACCCATGAAGTGGGGCACTGCTACCGTTGCCACTCCATCATCGAGCCCTACCTTTCAAACCAGTGGTTTGTCAGGATGGAAGGGATGGCCAAAAAGGCCCTCGAGGCCTGGAAAAATGATGAGGTGAAATTCTTTCCCAAGCATTGGGAAAATACCTACGTGCACTGGCTGGAGAATATCCATGACTGGTGCATCAGCCGACAGCTCTGGTGGGGACACAGGATTCCTGTCTGGGAGTGTGCTGAGTGTGGCACCCTCATTGTAGCAAAAGAGGATCCTACCCACTGTCCCAAATGCAATTCGACAAACATCGAACAGGAAACGGATGTCCTTGACACCTGGTTCAGCTCCTGGCTCTGGCCCTTCAGTACCCTTGGCTGGCCTGAGGAAACCGATGACATGAAGAAATACTTTCCTACCAGCACGCTGGTTACCGGTTACGATATCATCTTCTTCTGGGTTTCCCGCATGATCATGGCCTCCTTGGAATTTCTTGGTGAGGTTCCCTTCAAGGATATCTATATCACCGGCCTGGTGCGTGATAAGCAGGGCAGGAAGATGTCCAAGAGCCTGGGGAATGGATTGGACCCCTTGGAAGTGGTGGACCGGTATGGTGCCGATGCAATGAAGTTCACCCTCAGCTATATGGCAACCCAAGGCCAGGATATCCTCATTGATATGGAATCCTTCAAGATGGGCTCGCGCTTTGCCAATAAGATCTGGAATGCTGCGCGCTTTCTCTTGATGAACCTGGAAGGGGCGACCCTGCTTGATGTGAATCAGATAGAGCTTACCACCATGGACAGGTGGATCTACAACCAGCTCAACGTGGCTGCGCGGAAGGTCAGGGTAGCCATGGAGAACTACAAGTTCAACGATGGGGCTCAGGCTGTCTACGATTTTTTCTGGAATGATTTCTGTGACTGGTATGTCGAGAGTGCCAAACGGGGTCTCTATGCTGACGAACAGGAAAAGAAGGATAGGGTAGTTACTCTGTTGCTCGACCTGTTGGCTTCCTCAATGCGCCTGATGCACCCCTTTGTCAGCTTTATAACCGAGGAGATCTACCAGAAGCTTCCCAACGTAAGCGACTCTCTGATCACCAGTGCTTATCCTGTCTATCAGGAGGACCGCTCTTATCCTGAGGATGCCCTGCTCGTAGCAAGGATACAGGAGGCAGTGACGCTGCTTCGCTCAGTGAGAAGCGAGCTTGGCATCTCTGTGGATAGGAAGATTCGTGTGACCATCAAGACGGATAAGGATTTTGTGGGCAATGCTTTCTTTGTGGAAGAGAAGGACCTCATAGCCTCCTTTGTAGGTGCTTCAGATCTTGTCATCGATACTGATGACTCCTCTGATGTCTCTGGTGCCTTCCCAGTAGCGGGGACCGGCTATGAGGGCTTTGTCTTTGTCAGGGAGGCTATCGACCTGGATAAGGAGATTGCTCGCCTTGAGAAGGATAGGGAGAAGAGTGAGAAAAGCCTTGAGGGTGTGCTCAAGAAGCTCTCCAATGAGAAGTTCCTTGCCAATGCAAAAGCAGAGGCGATCGAAAAGGAGCAGTCCAAGAAGGCTGAGTTTGATGAGAAGATTGAGAAGGGAACAAAGCATATCGAGCTGTTGAGGTCCTTTTTGTAGGACCAGCAAATCCTTCATGGTAAAAAGAACAGCAGAGTAGAATTGTACATGCCAAAACAGGCGTATCCTTAGGGAAACGTCTGTTTTGACGTAAGGACGTGACAGGCAAATAGGACAATGGATGCTTTGGGCATATCTGAAAAGGAACTTGAAGAAACAGAGGAAAGTGCAACTGACTGAACTGCCCATGGATGGATCTTGAACCAATCATCGCACCAGGTCCATAAAAAAGACGCCCTCTTTCAAGGACGCCTTTTACAATACAAAAAAAGTTATTCTGTCTTTTCAGCCTGAATCTCTTTTCTGCGTTCTTTGCTTAGCTTAGCGATTTCGGCCAGAGCCTTACGTGCTCTAGCTGCCGATACTTTTACGCCTTTCTCGGAGAACTTCTGGTTCTCTGCAAGGTAGGTCTCATACTGTGCAACGATTTGCTCGTGAA
>CAYSIH010000217.1:0-1813 GCA_964431005.1 uncultured Sphaerochaeta sp.
CCCATGTACGATACATGATTAATGACTGTACTTTGATTGATATAGAAAAAGAAGAAAAGGGCCTTATGGCCCGTAAAGTGTTTCACTGATCTTTGCCGTAACGTATGGAGATCGCTGTGACAATGCTCATTAGAATGATGACTATTATCGCTATGCAGGCGTAGAACGTTGTGTTCTCCGCAGTGTCGGAATTTAACTCGATGAATACGTAATACGAACAGTGCGTCAAAGTGAACGTTACGTAACCGTCAGTGACAATCAGGGACTGACGCATATCATCGAGATTCTTTGTATCCTCGTTATAGAAGAATAACAAAAGCTCCGTACCGTCTGCATGCTTGTCTCCAACGTAATAGGTGAGCGTCACGTTTTTCGGTAAAATCCCGCTGGCTGCAAAGTCCAGAACAAGAGAGTCCTTGATCTTAGTAGAACTAAGGGCCTTGTTCATATCCTTATCAAGATCTTCGTCTAACGTGACATCTATGTCAGGATTGAAGATTCCTGCTTCTGCATTATATGCTCCGGTGAACGTCCAGGAATATGCTAATTCACTACCGTTCATTACGTTGATGGTCAAAGACTTATTATTGAGATTTTCAAATACTGAATTCTCAATTGTTCCGATTGCAATTTCACATACCTCTAGAACACTGTTGAAATCTGCTATGTACGTAACAGATCCTGTCACGGTAACAAGTTCTGGAGTCCATCCGATGACCGTGTACGTATATGGTTCCATAACCACGGTTGTTCCATAAGTTGGCATGTCTCCGTATTCTACGACTGTAGTATCTGTGAGATCTCCAACTATCCAGGTTATAACGTAAGACTTAACTTCCTCGTGGGTGAAAACAGCATTAAAGATCTCTGTACCAGAGACCGTCATGCCTGCTACGTATCCGTTCCATTCAAAGAAGGTATAATCAAACTGAGCATCAGAATAATCTGGAAGATCTGCCTGTGCGGGTATTGTTACGCCGTAAGCTAAATTCATGCTATTGACTACGGTCTCTCCATTTATCCACGATATGGTGTATTCCGTTGGGTTCTCATTGAAACTTGTTGGTAGATACGAGACGGGTCCGGTAACTGGTGCGAAATTCCATTCGATATTTGTGTATGTTATCTCGTCTGTTACTATTTCGTTGGGATATGTTGGTGTTTCACCGTAAGCTACCGTTATGGTATCCGTGAAGGATCCAACGGTAATTGTTATAGTATATTCTGTAGCAGCAGTAATGAAACCTGTTCCAGTGTATTCTGCGTCTCCTGTTACTGGAACAACGGTCCATACAATATTCGTGTATGTTACCTCGGTGGTTACCACCGTAGTCTCATACGTCGGTGTATCACCGTAGGCTACAGTTGTGGTATCCTCGAATGTTCCAACGATCCAGGTTATGGTGTATTCGTTAGTAACCTTAGAGAAGGTCGCAACATAGGTCAGATCTCCACTAACGTTAGCGAAAACAGGTGTCCAGGCGGTTATGATATATGTGAACTCGGCCGTTACGTATGTATCAGCAAAGGTCGGCATGGTGCCGTAAGAAAGATCATCGGCCTCAAGAGTTCCATCGATGTTCCAGGTTATGGTGTATTCGTTAGTGACCTTTGTGAATTCCGCAACGTAAGTTTCTATTCCTACTACATCAACGACAAAGGGGGTCCATCCGGTGATAGTATATGTGAATTCCGCAGTTTCATATGTGGTACCGAAGTTCGGTGTAGTACCGTAGGCCAGATCCTCGGTCTTCGCGGTTATTCCGTCGACTATCCAAGATATGGTGTATTGTGTTGCTGCTTCATCGTAACT
>CAYSIH010000217.1:1913-3076 GCA_964431005.1 uncultured Sphaerochaeta sp.
CCAGTTCACAGTGTATTCTGTTGCTGCTTCATCGTAACTTGTTGCGGTGTAATCCGCCGTTCCTGTAACAGATGAGGTGGTGGGCCAGACTATGTTTGTGTATGTTGTTGCCTGAGTGACGATGGTAGTATCGCCGATTGGCGTAGTACCGTAAGGGACCTGTTGTGTCTTTACGGTAACCGAGCCAATGATCCAGTTTACAGTATATTCCCTAATAGAATCAGTAAAATTAGCAGGGAAATTCAATGGCGTAGTTCCACCAGCAGTCATTCCATCAACATAACCCGACCAATCCGAAAAAGTATAACTAAACCCAAGAGTAGAATAATCCGCAGCATTTGTCGGTTTAGTTATTGGATCCCCGAATTCTAAATTCTGAGTACTGACAACATCTGTACCGTTCGTGAAGGTTATTGTATAGATTCTAACGCTTTCGGTGAATTTATAAAGAAAATTTATATCTCCCGTTATTATCATACCTTCAGTGTAACCTTGCCATCCAGCGGATGTGTAGACTTTCGTATCGGAAGGCTCCTTTACATAAACACAATTGGGAATCACAATAGTTGCTCCAGGCCCCAACTTATAATCGAAGCACACTTTCCACGGGGTACTCTTAAAATTTACAGTGTATGGTTCAACACCTTTGACAAGATCATTATTATTTGGACCAGAGAATATGTGGCCTGCTAGATTTAATACAGTATGGGCAAGAGGATTTATTTTATCATCAGGAACGTAAAATGTGTGTGCAAAAAACGCATCAGTGCCAATAGACGTTACTCCGCTACCGATCTTGATTGACGTTAGACCAGAACAATTGTAGAACGCACCTGCACCGATTGAAGTAATATTGTCGGGTATGATAACGGATATGATATTGGAACAATCATAGAACGTATTGTCGCCGATAGATACCACGGCATCATCGATTTCAAGGAATAATAAATTGGAACGGCTCAGATACCAGGGAGTATATTGATAATAGTTAGAATCAGAAGACGTAGTAGAATATGATGCACCCACACCGGCTTGTTTCTCTCCCCTAATTAATTTTAAATCGTAAATATTGGAACAACCGTGAAACATGCCCTCTGTGACATTGATACATATTGGCATGGCAAGCTTAATTAGGCCTGTACAACCATAGAACGCATTATTAC
>CAYSIH010000218.1:0-3032 GCA_964431005.1 uncultured Sphaerochaeta sp.
AATCAATCAGTGCATTGATCTTCTGGCCATCTCTGAGAGAGGTATCTGCCTTGAATTTGAGCACTGGTGTGTTTCGGGTCTTAAGGAAAGACCCCAAACGTTTCTGGATGAAGCCACTGGCACTTTGTAACCCTTCAACACTTTTCTGAAGGGTCTCATCGTCCAGTACAGAGGAAATGAATACCACAGCATAGGAATTGTCGACCGAAAGTTCAACACGACTTACTGAGCAGAGGGTGCTTACATTAGGGTTTTTAACCTCCCCTTTGACTATCAGCGTGCTGATAGCCTCGGAGAGTTTTGCTTCCATTCGTTTCTGGATATATTCACTCATTTCTTCTCACTTTTCTCCAATTTGCGTGCAATCTCTTCAGTCCCTACAATCTCCAGGATGTCTCCAACCTGTAGATCATGGAAACCTTCTAGACCGATACCACACTCGAATCCTTCGACCACTTCCTTAGCATCATCCTTGAAACGCTTCAAGCTTGAAAGCTTGACCAAATTAGGATTGAGCTGGATCCCATCACGAATGACTCTGACCAAACTGTTGCGCTTGACCTTTCCGCTAGTGACAATCGCACCTGCGATGGTACCGATCTTAGGCACCTTAAAGGTCTCACGGACTTCAACTGCGCCGATCTCAATTTCGCGGATCTCAGGAGCGAGCATCCCTTCCATTGCATCGCGTACATCGTCTACTGCATCGTAGATGATGTTGTACTTGCGAATCTCAATCTTCTCTTGGTCAGCAAGGGCCTGTGCACGAGGAGTGGGCCTGACATTAAATCCTATTACCAGAGCATTGGATGCACTGGCAAGGGTGATGTCGCTCTCAATGATTGCTCCGGCCGAAGCGCGGATGACATTGAGATGGATCTCATCGTTCGAAAGTGCATCAAGGGTTCCTTGCAATGCTTCAACTGAACCTTGCACGTCACCTTTAATGATGACATTGAACTCCTGGATGGTCCCTTCCTTAATCTTCGAATAGAGGTTGTCCAAGGTAATCTTCTTGACGTTGCGGCTATCGCCTACCCTTTCAAGCTCCTGCCTCTTGTTACCAACCTGGCGTGCCTGTTTTTCATCAGCAGTCACCTGGAACGGATCACCAGCACCTGGGATATCGGAAAGACCGATGATTTCAACTGGCGTTGCAGGTCCTGCCTCTTCTATCTTGTTGCCCTTGTCATCAAACATTGCACGGACCCTACCCGGGTAGATACCCGCTACATAGTGGTCGCCTTGGCGCAGAGTTCCACGTTCCACAAGCACACTGGCAACAATACCACGGCCCTGGTCGATCCGGCTCTCTATGACTTTTCCTTCTGCACGGCAGTTGGCGTTGACCTTAAGCTCAAGCATCTCTGCCTGTAGCAGTACAGTATCAAGCAACTCCTCAATTCCAGTCTTTTTCAAGGCGGAAATCTGGCAGTAGAGTGTTTGTCCACCCCACTCCTCAGGCATCAGGCCAAGGTCACTGAGCTGTTGCATCACCCTGTCGGGCTTTGCTTCAGGAAGGTCACACTTGTTTATTGCAACGATGATGGGAACATTAGCAGCTCGTGCATGGTCAATTGCCTCACGAGTCTGCGGCATCACGCCATCATTGGCAGCGACAACAAGAATGACAATATCAGTTACCTGTGCTCCACGGGCACGCATCATTGAGAATGCTGAGTGACCAGGAGTATCGAGGAATACCACTTCCCCCTTACCTTCAAGGGCTACTTTGTAGGCACCGATATGCTGGGTAATGCCACCAAACTCACCTTCAGCGACTTTAGCTGATCGGATAGCGTCAAGCAACTTGGTCTTACCATGGTCAACGTGTCCCATTACCGTAACGATAGGGGCGCGTTCGACCATATCCTTGTCGGTTTCAGGCTCCCTGGAGATGAGTGTCTCATCATAGAGGGAGACAAGATGAACTTCACAGTTGTAGTCACTGCAGACAATCTCAGCCGTCTCAAAGTCGATCTGCTGGTTTATCGTAACCATCATGCCCATCTTGAAAAGTTTGGCTATGATGTCACTGGCCTTCAGATTCATTTTCTTTGCAAGATCAGAGACAGAGATGACTTCCATCATATCTATCTTCTTAGGAACAGAAGCGAGCTTTGCAGCTGCCTGTTCTTTTCTTCTCTGGATCTGGAACTCTTTCTCTTCTTCAGCATTCCTCTTCTTATACGAAGCGGCATTTTTCTTTCTGAAAGATCTTTTGGGAGCTCTCTTGTTCAATGTGTCGAGATCTGAACCACCTTCGGGTTTCTGAGGACCACCTGGACGGTTGAAAGGTGGACGACCTGGTCCTCCGCCTTGGGGTCTGAACCCACCGGGTGAGCCACCCTGACGTGGTTGGTAACCACCTTGTCGTGGCTGATAGCCAGTGCCACCGGCAGGACGAGGGTTGTTGCCCTGGTATCCTGTTCCAGCAGGTCGGGGATTATTTCCCTGATAGCCAGTTCCGGCAGGACGGGGGTTGTTACCCTGGTATCCTGTTCCGGCAGGACGAGGGTTGTTGCCCTGATATCCACCGCCTGAACGGGGAGCTCCGCCTTGGTATCCGCCCGAACGGTTTCCCTGATAGGGAGGTCGGGTGCCAGGAGCGGGTCTTCCGCCAACAGTGCCTGCTATGCGAGGGCCACTGGAAGGGGGTGCCGGAGTAGTCGGAGCAACACCGTTGGGGTTCTTGCTCTGCCATTCGGCATGATCTTTCACGGTCTGACCTTGAAAGGGTACCGGAGGAAGGTTGGTAGGCCTTATTACAACGGGACCAGTATGCAGCGGGGAGGTCGTAATCTTGTCCCCAGTAGAACGTACTGTCTTTCGTAACGTTCCAACACGCTTCTGGCCTGCTGGTTTTTGTTCCTTTGAAGAAGAGGCCTTTGAGCTGGACGCAACAGGTCGAGCTTGTGGTTTGACAACCACAACCTTCTTCTTAACCACAACCACTCTTCTCTTTTCAGGAGCCTTTGGTTTGGCTTCGGGTTCCTTAGGAGAAACTTTTTTCTCTTCCTTGGCTTCCGATG
>CAYSIH010000219.1:0-3027 GCA_964431005.1 uncultured Sphaerochaeta sp.
GGTTAGACATGACAATGAGAGAAAAAACCACTCAAAGGAACATACAATACCATTATTCCCACTCAATGGTCCCGGGGGGTTTGCTGGTGATGTCGTACAGCACTCGGTTGACCCCACTGACCTCATTGCAGATCCTATTGGATGCACGCTCGAGTACCTCAGGAGGGAAACGGTACCAGTCTGCGGTCATTGCATCCTCACTGGTCACAGCGCGCAGAGAACAGACCTCTTCGTACGTCCTTTGGTCCCCTTGCACTCCGACGCTCTTAACCGGGAGCAGGCAGGCCAATGCCTGCCAGATTTCACCATACAGGCCAGCAGATCGGATCTCTTCCATAAAGATGGCATCGACTTCGCGCAAGGTATCCAGCCGTTTCTTGGTAACCTCACCAACACAACGAACTCCAAGGCCAGGACCTGGGAAGGGGTGACGATTCACCATATCCTCAGGAAGGCCAAGTTCTCGCCCAAGTTCCCGCACCTCGTCCTTGAAAAGCTCACGGAGTGGCTCAAGCAAATCCCATTTCAGATCATCAGGAAGGCCTCCCACATTATGGTGACTCTTAATGGTTACTGAAGGCCCCCCGGAGGGGCTCTTGCTCTCGATCACATCAGGATAGAGCGTCCCTTGGGCAAGGAAGGAGATATCCCCCACACTGCGGGCAGCGTCATAGAAGGTATCAATAAACACCTTGCCTATGATCTTGCGCTTGGCCTCAGGCTCGGTGGTACCTGCCAATGCATCAAGGAAAGCATCCTGGGCATCAGCATACTTCAAGCGTATCTTATAGGAGTCCCTGAAGACCTTCTGCACCCTCTCAGCCTCACCCTTACGTAACATACCATTATTGACAAACACACATACCAGCTGGTCTCCAATAGCTTGGTGGATGAGCACAGCGGTAACCGCTGAGTCCACTCCACCGGAGAGGCCGCACAGCACCTGCTTGTCCCCAACCTTCTTACGGATATCTGCGATGGCGGTGGTGACAAAAGACTCCATATCCCAATCAGGGTTGGCCTTGCAGATACCTACAACAAAGTTGGAGAGCAACTTGGTCCCATCTTGTGTATGGACCACTTCCGGATGGAACTGCACCCCATATAACTGCTTTTCATCATTTTCTATGACAGTGTATGCACAGTTTCTAGTCTTAGCAGTTGCCCTAAAACCTTGGGGAAGTGTGGAGACAGAGTCGCCATGGCTCATCCAGAGCTTGCATTTTGCAGGAATATCCTTAAGCAGGGTAGAATCATGATCGTTGACCTCGAGTTCTGCAATACCATATTCGCGCTTATCGGGGCGCTGGACACTTCCACCATTTTGGACACTCATCACCTGCAGGCCGTAACAGATACCCAAGATGGGGATTCCCAAAGAGTATATCCCCTCATCGGGTCGGGGGGAGTCAGAGCCACTCACACTTGCAGGACCCCCTGAGAGGATGATGCCCACCGGCTGCATCCTCTTGAGGTCTTCAGCGCTTATGTTGTAAGGGACTATCTGGGAGTAGACGTGCATTTCACGCACCCGTCTTGCTATGAGTTGGCTATATTGGGCACCAAAATCGAGAACTACTATGGTGTCATGAGAGAATTTTTGCATACGATGCTCCTAGGGACTCTGGATAGATGAAAGTATAGTGAAAACTGTTTTCCGTTGCTACCAAGCAAGGGAACTGACTGGTGGGTAAGCACGCTTGACTGCCGCAGCTAGGGCAAGACCAAGGACAACGCCAACACCACTTTGCAAAAGGTTCCAAGGGATTTCTGCAGCCGCTACCGATACGCCACTGATGAAAATTGCTGAAAGGGCAAAGTACCCTAAGGAGACGGTTGCCATACAGACAATACCGGCAAGTATCTTGGTGACAAAAGGAATCGTGACCGAATCCTTTTGTCGGACGATAAGGGCAACCAGCAGGCCTTCTAGGCCATGCACGACAAACGAGATGGGAGCCCACTGGGCATAGCCACTGAATAGGTCTGCAAGAGCTGTCCCCAACCCTGCAGCAATAAAGGCAGACCAAGGTCCGAAGGTAAAGGCGATAAAACATATCGCGACATCACAAAGATTGATATATCCCTTAGCCGTGGGAATACGTACTATCATGGTGAAGACAACAACAACTGCTGTAAGGACCGCCACTACAGCGACCTTCAGCGCATTACGATTTTTTTCCATGGGGAATTTTCTCCTATAGGACTATCAGGCCCTGAATATGAGCCACAAAACTATAGGTATAGTAAAAGAAATAAGAAAATCCGTAAAGGTATGGCGATACGAATCCAACGAGTGATAGCTGGTTCTTTTCTCTTTTCTGCCAAAGCCCCGCTGCTCCAAACTCATCGCGAGATAGGGAATGGAACGTAAAGCAACTACCAGAGCACTGGTAAGGGTGGGCAACAGATCCCTAAGCCGCTTGAAAAGAGAACGCTTCTTCTCCAAATCCCCACTTTCACGCAAGCGATGACTTTCGGTAATTTGGGTGAAACTGTCGGCAATGAACGGGATATAGGTAAAGGAGAGGGTTACCACCAGCGAAGCCTTGTACGGCAGGCGATACCAGCGCAAGCCGAGCATCACATCCGTCATTGGTGTGGTAGCAAACAACAAGGTACAGGCGTACGTGATACCGATGAACCGCCCCCCTAGCCTGGCAGCTTGCAAAGCCCCTTCCCGAGTTATCAGGGTAAAGGACCCTATGGTGATGAGGCTCTCTCCTCCCCGTACATTAAAGGGCATGAACAGGACCATGAAGATAAGCATGGGTAGGATGGACTTGAAGGTCCTTCCTGTATGCTGGATGCCGGTATTCACACTACCTACCAGAATGAGCAGCACTACCGTTGCATACAGGCCTTCCAGAGTAATACCCAGAAAAAGGAAGACGCAGACAAGCAACATCGCCATAATCTTGGCCCTGGGGTCCATGCGGTAGAGAAAGCCATCTCCTGCAACAAAGGTATTGGTTGTCATGCCCGCTCCAGGATACCCGCCTCGATGGCGTAGGTGGTTTCACTGAC
>CAYSIH010000220.1:0-3024 GCA_964431005.1 uncultured Sphaerochaeta sp.
GGCTTTGGCTCTACGCTTAGCATTGTCTCCCTGCTTGGTATCATAGCCTTGGGCGGTATTGTCGTGAATAACGGCATTATCCTCATCGACTATGTGAACTTATTGAGAAGACAGAAAGCAGAAAATTCAGAGGATGAGGCAACAGGTGAAGAGGAGAGCGAAGAGAGCCTGCTCAAAGCTATAACAGAGGGCAGTGCTTCACGCCTCAGGCCGATATTCATGACTACCATCACCACAATGCTGGGCGTTGTTCCCATGGCCCTGGCAGCAGGGGAGGGTGCTGAGATATATGCACCATTGGGGCAGGCTATAGCAGGGGGGCTTTTCTCCTCCACCCTGATAACGCTTTTCATCATCCCCGTGCTCTACTATCTTACTGAGAGGCGTGTCCTACGCAAGAAGGCTAAACGATCATGAACAAAAGAAGTATTATTCTGCTACTCATATGCACTCTGACCACAACGCTGCTGCCTAGTGCCACCTTTACCGAAGATGAACTCAAGGGCTTGTTGCTTTCCAACAACCTTGAGCTCATGAGGGCAAGAGATGATCAGCAGCTATCCGTCTTGGACCGTAAGGATGCCAGGGCAGGGTATGGACCCACCATAGACCTGGAGATATCGGGCACGTATCTGCAGAATACTACGATTTTTACGATAGAAGAGGATCCTACATCCCCTCCTAGCTTTCCTCCCGCCATGTTCCCTCTGGAATTAAAAACGGAACCGATGCTCTACAACTTCTCCCTCACCATGACCCAGCCCATCTGGACGTGGGGAAAGCTTCGTAACGGGGTGGCGATGACTGAGAAGCTTGTCGAGATACGCCAGAAGCAACGCTTTGCCCTGCAGAAGTCCCTGCTTGCAGAACTACAGAGCCGCCTCTATGCCCAGCGCTATCTTGGATCTATGGAAGCTCTGTTGCAAGAAGAGGTTCTCCATGCGCAAGCCTTGGTGAACCTGGTGCAGGAGGCCTTTACCAATGGGATGGCCCTAGAGGAGGATGTACTAGAGGCTCGCGTCTCTGCTAGGCAGATAGAACTTGCCAGGGTGCAGGTTTCCCAGCAAAGACAAAAACAACGGTCAGCCATCGGCAGACTGTGTAACATTGACCTTGATGAGAGGGATCGTCTTATCTGGGAGCCTGATGAAGTTCACTTGCGATCGATGCTCGACTATGATTTGAAGACTCTGCAGGCTATGGCAACGGGCAAGAATCAGGAGCAAGTGCGCATTGCCACCCTGATGGGTGAGCTTGCCTCCCTTTCCACCTCCATTGCAAAAGGAGGCCTCTACTGGAAGCCTGATGTGGCCATGCAAGTCGCCTTGGAGTATGGAGGGGCAAAGTTGCCCTTCATCGAAGATGGTTGGATGGATAAGGATGACCATACCTTCAACGTATCGATAGGAATGAAGACCACCATCTGGGACGGGGGAAAGAAATTTCATGAGGTGAGGCGCAACGCCCTCAAGGAGAGCCAGGCTCACCTTGATATGAGCCAAGTCTATCAGGCGATACAAACTCAGGTGGAGGAGGCTTATCATACGTTGCACCTTGCGCATGAAAACTTGGCTTATCTGCTCGTGAAGGAGGAGTCAGCAAAGGCCCAAAAGGCACAACAGCAACTGCTTTTTGACAGTGGCTATGGCTCAAAAGCTGATCATCTGAGATCTGAGCTTACGTTATTATCTGTAAGATTTGAAATGGAGCAGCAGTGGCTCGCCTATACTGGTGCCTTTGCTGCCCTTAATGCACTTTGTGGGGTAGAGAATCTGCATATCTAGTGGTATAGTTTTCCTATGGATAAGTTTTTGGAACTGCTCAAGAAAGAGATGAGGCCCGCCATGGGCTGTACGGAACCTGCAGCCTCGGCTTTGGCCGGTGCTAAGGCTGGCTCTCTACTAGGGGATATCCCCACATCAGTTGAGGTCGTTACCAGCCGTGATATGGTCAAGAATGCCATGGGGGTGGGCCTTCCCAACTGCGACCTGAAGGGTATCCAGGCAGCTGTCGCCCTGGGGGTATGCGGTGGCTCTGTCGAGGCTGGGCTGAGCATCCTCAGTGAGATAGAGGACGAACAGATCCGCCTTGCCAAAAACCTTCCTGTCACCCTTTCCATAAGCACAGAAGTGCCATCCTTATATATAAAAGTCACAGCCCATAAGGGGGAACACTCCTCTATTGCAGTCATCAGCGGCGAGCATGACCGCTTCAGTTTTTTGCAAAAAGATGATGAGGTCCTGCTCTCACTGCTTGTAGACAACTGCAGCTCAATTCTTGAAGCCTCTGATGAGGATATTATCGGCAACGCTACGCTCGCTGACCTTCTCTCCTATGCGAATGCCGCTCCCCCTGAAGCCATTGAGCTCTGTTTGGAAGCTAAGGAAGTGAACCTTGCCATAGCGGAGCATGCAATGCGCAGTGAGTATGGTCTTTCTGTTGGTAGGATCGCTGCAGAGAGCCTCAATCAGGAGCCGGGTTCCCTCTCTGAGGCTTTCAGCCTTGCATCTGCCCTTGCAGCTGCTGCCAGTGATGCAAGGATGGCCGGCTGTCCGCTACCGGTCATCATCAACAGTGGCAGTGGCAACCAGGGCATCACCCTGACCGTGCCTCTTGCTGTTGTGGCATCATATCTGAAGAAGAGTGACGAGGACCTAGGCAAGGCCCTGGTGCTCAGTGAGCTGGTCGGTCTCTCCCTTACTGCAAGGAAAAACCGCCTCAGCGCCCTTTGTGGCGCCTTTACCGCTGCCATAGGCACGGCCTGTGGCCTGGTCTATCTGCTTGATGGGGACCTCACAATTATGGACCGAGCCATCAACACGATGATAGGAAATCTTACCGGTATCATCTGTGATGGGGCAAAGATGACCTGTTCCTTGAAGATATATTCATGCGTTGAGGCCGCTAATCTTGCTTGCAAGCTTGCTTTCCGTGGGTATTCCCCCGGAAATGAGAGTGGGATCGTGGGTAGAAGTAGTGGCGAAAGCATGGATTTCCTCTCGAGGATCAGTCGAGAAGGGATGG
>CAYSIH010000221.1:0-3014 GCA_964431005.1 uncultured Sphaerochaeta sp.
ACACCTCCATCATGATCAAGCTGGACAAGGTCGAAAAACTCGACCATAGCAAACTCCCTAACCTACAATACGTCAATCCGATCATCAAGGAAAAAGCCTTGTATGATCCGGACATGGAATACTCCGTCCCCTACTTTATGGGTTCAAGCGGAATAGCGGTCAATACAGAGAAGGCACCTTCCGACTATGCACGCGACTGGTCCATCTTCGCAGACAAGAGAATGGCAGGTAGGATGTCCATGCTCGATGATATGCGTGAGGTTATGGCCGCTGGCTTGAAACATCTTGGGTACAGTGCAAATACCACTGATGAAGAAGAGTTGCAGAGAGCGACAGATCTTATCATCAATGAATGGAAACCCAATCTGGTAAAATTCGATTCGGAATCTTTTGGAAAAGCCTTCAGCCAAGGCGAGTTCTGGGTCTCACACAGCTATCCTGAAAATATCTTTGCCGAAATTCCCAAAAGGAAATGGGATACCATAGATTTCTTCATACCTGAAGCGGGTGGCATGATGTACATAGACAATATGGTTATCCCCAACGGAGCGGCCAATAGTGATGGAGCCCATGCCTTCATCAATTTTATGCACGATCCAAAGCATCACGCAGAATTCCTTGATGAGTTTAATTTTCCTCCAACCACCAATACGGGAGCCGCCAAATATATGGAAAGCGACTCGTATTTCTTCTCTTCCGAGGATATGGAAAACTCAGACAACCTTGATGACCTTGGCGAAGATTTGGAGAAATACAATCAATTATGGCAGTCAATACGGTACGTTCCATAAATTTCTTGCATAAATATACAAAAAATACGCATTTATACCATGAATTCTCTTGCTATCATGATTTGTTCTAGGTACTCTAGAGCAAATCATCCCATAAGAGAGTTGCCATGAACAGTTATCAGCTTATCACTTCTCTTGCCTTTGCGTTGTACCTGAGCCTCATGTTGAGCATCGGTTTCGTCACCTTCAAGAAGACACACAGCACCAGCGATTTTTTCCTGGGTGGCAGATCAGTCGGACCTTGGTTTACAGCACTCAGTGCAGAAGCCTCGGATATGTCCGGCTGGCTTCTGATGGGCCTTCCGGGCGTCGCATATTTTACGGGGTTGCAAGAGGCCTTCTGGACCGCTGCAGGCCTACTGATAGGAACCTATCTGAACTGGCTCTTCGTAGCCAAGCGCATGCGTAAGTATACCATCCATGCAAAGAACTCCATCACTATCCCTGAGTTTTTCGCCAACCGTTTCCATGATAAGACTAAAGTCCTTCAGACTATAAGTTCGATTCTCATCCTCATCTTCTTTGTCGTCTATACGGCAAGCGGATTTCTCGCCAGTGCAAAACTTTTCAATACAGTGTTTGGCATGAACTATTACGTTGCGCTTTTCTTGGGTGTTGCGGTAATCCTAGGATATACTTTGCTGGGTGGATACCTAGCAGTCGTAGCAACGGATTTCTTCCAAGGCTCACTGATGTTCATTGCCTTGGTCACTACAGCAGTATTGGCAGTAATAGCCCTTGGCGGCCCGATAGTAACCGTTGACAAGCTCTCCGCCTTTGGTATGCAGTTCGTCAATCCCTTTGTGGCAGAACCAGGCTCTGAATATGGCCTTATCGATATCCTTTCCGCCCTCTCCTGGGGACTCGGATACTTCGGCATGCCTCACATCCTGGTCAGGTTCATGTCCATCCGCAGCAACAAGGAAGTGAAGACCTCCAGGAGAATTGCAATGGTATGGGTGACGGTAGCCATGGCTGCGGCCCTTGCTGTCGGTGTTGTAGGAAAAGCTTTCCTTCTTCCCCTCGTATACGAGAGCCAAGGCGCGGCTGAAGCCGTATTCATAGCCAGTATGCAGAAGATATTCCCAACCTTCATCGCAGGAATCTTTCTTTGTGCCATCTTAGCCGCCAGCATGAGCACCTCAGACAGCCAGTTGCTGGTAGCCTCGTCTGCCTTCAGCAAGGATGTGTACAAAGCTTTCATTCGTAAGAATGCCTCAGAGAAAGAGACACTCCTTGTAAGCAGAATCACCGTCCTGGTAGTCTCTATCATCGCAGTATTCCTTGCCATGGACCCTACCAGCTCCATCTTTGACATTGTTAGCTATGCTTGGGCCGGATTTGGTGCTACCTTCGGACCAGTCATCATTGCAAGCCTCTTCTGGAGACGTGCAACCCGCAATGGTGCAGTTGCAGCAATGGTTGGAGGGGGCCTCACTGTAGTAATCTGGAAACAGCTCTCCGGTGGCCTCTTCGATGTATACGAGCTGCTTCCTGGCTTTATCATTGCCTCCATCCTCATGGTGGTGTTCAGCCTGTTGGAAAAAAATCCCGACCCCAAGATGGTTGCTGAATTTGACAAGTACCAGAAGCTTGAGGACTGATTCGTTCCTGGAACAGTACAACCGATTTTAATCTTGGCTCTTTTGGGGTGCAGGCAGAAGCACCTCAAAAGGGTATGGGTTGAATAAGCTTGTATAGGATTTTTTGAATTATCACACCCTGCGGTATAGAAGGCATAAGATTTAGAGACATTTTAGAGGACCTTCTGGGCTGCCTCTTGACCAAAAGAGAGGCATCCGCTATTTTATTATAAACATCCAGCCTTTCGGTAGGATATTCTTTTTGTAGGAGGTGGCACTATGAGGTCCATGGCAGACTTTCAAGTACGTATGATGTGCCACCAGGCATAGAACTTCTTTTTTCCAAGCAGAACCCTAAGAAGAGTTATTCCTAAAATACAGAGTTTTAATCGATTCTCTCCTGTTTTGGCACTTCTACCCCAAAGCCAACCCTACACAAGGAACCAATGATGACCAGAACACCCCGCCTCCGTTGTAACTCCATAAAAGATCGAATGTGACTCACCATCTTCACTCTGTGCCCTTTGTATCCATCATTCGACCAATACCAGGAGATTATTATGAACACTACCAAACAATTTCGTTTTGAAACCCTTCAGGTCCATAGCGGACAAGAGACAGCCGACCCTACAACAGGATC
>CAYSIH010000222.1:0-3004 GCA_964431005.1 uncultured Sphaerochaeta sp.
GTGGCTGTTAACCACCCTGTCGGGGGTTCAAATCCCTCCGGGCGAGCTAGAACATCTGGGCAATCCAATTTGGGTTGCTCATTTTTTGTCTATTGGTTATGCATAAGAAAACGGCAGGGGAGACCCTGCCGTTTTCTGTGGAGTATCTGTTATCAGGACTTTGCCGGTACTTTCTTTTGGTTGGCTTGGTAGACCTTCCAGGTAGAAGCTACAATGGATTCAACCGAAGAGTGTTCAGCTTCCCATCCTAACTCCTTCTTTGCTAGGGTAGATGAAGCAACGAGCTTTGCCGGGTCACCAGGGCGACGTTCTACATATTGGGTACTAATTTCCTTGCCGGTAATCTCCCGAGCCGTGTCGAGGATTTGTTGCACAGAGAGACCGGACTCAGAGCCGAGGTTCACCACTAGGTTCTTGTGGTTCTCCAGTAGATAATCTGCTGCAAGCAGATGTCCTCTTGCTAGGTCTGTGACATGAACGTAGTCACGAACTCCGGTACCATCTGCAGTGTCATAATCCTTACCGAATACCAAGAGGTTCGGTCTCAGCCCAGCCGCCACTTCCATGACAACAGGAATAAGGTTTGCTGGATTATTTTCCAGCCCTAGCATCTTGCCATCACCATCATAGCCAGCTGCGTTGAAATAGCGTAAGGCTACATAGTTGAAGTCCTTGAGTTTTGAATACCACTTGAGGTTCTCTTCAATACAGAGTTTTGTGTAACCATAGTAGTTGGTAGGGTAAGTCGGATGCTTCTCGTCAACGGGAAGGTATGAAGGCTCACCGTAGACAGCCGCTGAGGAGGAGAGTATGAAATTCTTCACCCCATTGGATACACACTCAGTGATGAGGATCAGGGAGCCTGTGATGTTGTTCTCTGAATATTTGAATGGCTTGAGCATGGACTCGCCTGCAGCCTTGAAAGCGGCAAGATGAATGACCGCATCCCAACCCTCGCTGAGAACTTTCTTGACCTGTTCTCGGTTGAGGATATCCCCTTCATAGAACTGGCAACGTTCGTCAATGTTGGAACGCAACCCAGATGAGAGGTTGTCAAAAATCCCTACCGTGTCATTTCGCTCTAGGAATGCTAGGGCGACGTGGGTGCCTATATATCCGGCACCTCCAAATAAAAGTACTTTCATAGAAATTACTCCTTAGTGTATATGCGAGTTGTATCAGTTGAACTGCTTAATAATGGCAGTCAGTGCTTCTTTTCTTTCCTCTAGCTCTTTTTGGGTCTTTGCCTCGACAACAAGTCTGAGATAGGGTTCCGTATTGGATTTGCGTACATTGAACCACCAGGTGGGGAACTCAATGCGATAGCCATCGAAATCAAGGACTTTGTCAGGCTTTGCATTTTTCGCATACTCGGTGTAGAGGGCCTCCATGGCCTTGTCTTTGTCTTCGAGTTTGAAGTTGATCTCCCCGCTATTGGCATAGGCGATGATGGTGTCGATGAAGCAGCTTAAGGTAATGCCTTGTTCCTTGAGATCACTGACAACCTTCAGGACTATGAGGGTAGCAAGAAAGCCACTGTCACAGTTGAAGAAGTCACGGAAATAGTAGTGTCCAGCAAGTTCGCCGCCAAAGATCGCTTTGATATCCCGAAGTTTTAGCTTGGCAAAAGCATGACCCACCTTCCATATATGGACCTGTGCACCATGTTTTGTCAGATACTCTGTTGTTGACCTGCTGGTGCGTATATCAACGAGGACATTGCCTTTTTCCTGTTTCAAGTAATGATAGCCCAAGACAGCGGTGATGTAGTCAGGTTGCAAGAAGCGTCCTTTCTCATCAATGAACATGACGCGGTCTGCATCACCATCAAAAATGACACCGATGTCACTTTTGTTGGTGATGACGGCTTTTTTGATATCCTTGCAGTTCTCCTCTTCCAGAGGGTTTGGTTCGTGGGCAGGGAAAGTCCCATCAAAATGGTCATAGAGATAGTGGTGGTCTTCGCCAAGCAGGTCTTTTGTCAAAAGGTTGGCCATTCCATGGGAAAGGTCAAAGGAGATGTTAAGCTTTGATGTGTCGGGAGCGTATTGCTTGAGAAATGCAAGATAAGGGGTCTTGGCATCCTTTTGGATGATATTACCTTTTTTCTTGGCCACTGTAATGGTTTCATTGGTTACCATTGCCTCAAGTTCCTTCAGGCCTGTCTCAGAACCGACTGGTAGGGCTTTGGTCCTACTTATCTTCAACCCATTGTACTCTGCAGGGTTGTGGCTTGCGGTGATTTGTACAGAAGCGTCGGATGCGAGGTGAACTGTTGCAAAATAGACCATAGGCGTTGTTGCCAGGCCAATGTCCCAGACATCAGCGCCACTGTCGGTTATGCCTCTGCTCAGGGCTTCAAAGATTTCGTCACTGGTTGTGCGAACATCCCTGCCAACTACGACTTCCTTGCTGTTAAGAAGCTTGGGCAAAAAGAAACCTATCTTGTAGACAGTATCCTTGTTGAAATCCTTGTTGTAGATTCCTCTGATATCATATGCTTTGAAAGCACCCATATGCCCCTCCTATGCTTGTAACGCAAGAGCAAAAGCTTTGCGGTCTATCAATTCGAAGAAATGCACACTCCCATCCTTGAGGGTGACCATCTCCACCAGTTGTCGAAAGAATTTGTCGATTATATGTATTTCAGCTAGTTCATCAACCGTCTTTATGCCTTCGGATACTTTCAGTGCATGGTTCTTGATCACCTGGCGTGAAGAAACAACATCTTCCAAGGCAAAGGAGCCTTCATATTTTATGAAAGGCGCCTTCTTGGTCTTGGCTTTGAGGGAAATGCCGAACATGCTTGGGTTTCTTTGAAAGTCCTCAAAGTAGAAGGTTTCATCACATCGGTAGAGAAATACCCCAAACTCGCGTGAGATCCCACGATTGTTGCCATACCAAGTAGCATAGGTCTTCCAACTTATTTTAGCTTGGCGTCTAGTTTCTAGTTCTGCAATAAAGGCCTGAGCATCTTCATCCATAATAGTTTTTCCTTCACTTC
>CAYSIH010000223.1:0-2999 GCA_964431005.1 uncultured Sphaerochaeta sp.
TAGCCCTATACAAACCACCTAGGACCTTTCTATCCAAGGGATACCCATACCAAAGATGCTTGTTTCTCTCCAACTCCTGTTGTATGTCATCCTGCAGGATACGGGTAATGAGATCCTGGTTGTGGACTGATTGCTGATAGGGATTTGCATATACGAGCTTTCCCCTCTGAACAAGATAGAAATCTGCTTTGTTGAGCTGTTCCAGCTGGTGGAGGTGTTTCTCAAACGTCTCATGAACGAAGCCTCCGCCTGAAAGTCCAAGAAAGAAACCTTGCTCATCAAAGTGGGGAATGTTGATGAAAATGGTGAGGGGGCCATTTCCTAGCTTGTCGATATAGAAGAAGCTGTTGCTATTTCGGGGATTTGCCCTATCCCTATAGGTGAAATACCAGCCATCTCTTTCTTTTTCATTGATGGATAGGGGTAAAATCTTGTCTGTTCCATAATATGTGAGGGTCTTTTCCTCTATCAGGCTGGCATGTTCCAGACCATAACGATTACTCAGCACGTCCAGATATTTCAGAATTTCTTCCTGAGTGAGGGAAGGGCTTCGTAGCCAGGTATCAATGAACTTGTCCCTTTGTATTTCTTGAGCGAGGTTTCTATACTGGTTGCCGATAGATTGGATATACAAGTCGAATGTAACGGCAATATTGGGTATTGTGGTGTTTTGGATATAGAACAACATCTGGGCTCTTACTACCAAAAAGTATACAGCAACCAAGAGTACAATGATGGCAAAGAGCACTTTCTTTGTCTTAATCTTCATGCTAAGTCCTCTTGCAAGGGAATCGATAGGGTAAAGCAACTGCCACCCTCCTCTCCTTCCCGATAGCTCAGGGTGCTGTTGTTCAGTTCGGCCAAGCGGGATGTAACATGTAATCCAAGGCCTAATGAAATTTCCCCTGCTGTGGGTTTGTTAGAGATTTTCCTTGTAGCGTTGAACAGAAAAGGAACTTCAGCAGGGGGAATCCCAGGTCCTTGGTCTTTGATGTGAATGAGAAGATTGGTGTCGTATATTCTGGTGATACAGGTGATTTGAGATGATTGAGGCGAAAACTTGCTTGCATTGTCAAGCAGATTGTTGAGTATCCCCCACAGGGATGTCCTGTCGTAGGTTATGGTATGGGGCAACTCGTGTATGTCCCATACAACCGTTTGCCCTTTACCTTTAACCTTGTGTTCAATAGTTGTCTGCAGTAAGGTGAAAATCTCTGCAATATGAAAAGTCTGGGGCATGCAGATGAAATATCCATCATTCAACTTATAGGATGTGAGTACGTTTTGAATCAGCAGGTTTATCTCATCAGCTGCTTGGCCGATTTCCTCAATCTGTTCCAACAAATCAGCAGGGATATGCTCAGAAGAAATGAGATCTTCAACTTGGTTCAAGATCAATGTCAGCGGGCTGTTGATATTATGGGTGATAAAATAAAGGAAGGTCCTTTTTTCTTTATCAGAAACCATGAGTTCTGAGTTCTTGTCGTAGATGGTTCTCTGCTGCATCAATGAATGAACCCTGTTTGCAAGCTCAGCACTGGAGTAGGGTTTGATGATAAAATCATTGATGCCTGCATTATAGCCTTGTTGTATGCCAAAGAATGAGCAGTAGTTTGTTGTCATGAGAATGGGGAATTCAAACATGTTCTTGATGGCCCTGACCTTCATGCAAAGGGAAAAGCTGTCTGAGCCAGAACTGGCCGGATTGAGTATCAGGAGGTCTATGCTTCCCATCTCAATGTCTAGTAGCACAAGGTCCTTGTCAGTGTACTGTATGCCCCTGATAGCATTTGCTTCGAGAATACTCGTAGTATTGTCAATGCTGCTCTGGTCAAAGTCATACAAAGCCACTGTATGGGAATACGTTCTCTCACCTTCAAAGATACTGGCATGGTTCAGAAACACTTGTTGGTCAGTAATCGTATGGGTGGGGGCAAACGAGCGGTATTTTGTCTGGAGTGCAGTGATGTACATGCTGATGCGTTGTTCTATCGATTGGGCAAAACTTGCACAATGCGTCCCTTCTTTGATCAGTCTAGCTGAGGAAGCTATGCTATCCAGGAAACTTAAGACCTCTCCCAAGTTCTCAGTGGCGATAGTTTTTGATAACTGATCAACAGTGATCATTTTCTGCATATGAAGGTCTTCAAGTTCCCTGATGTGTGCTTGTAGGGATATATTTCGATAGTGCACGATCATCAGGAAATACCTGAGGCTGCCATAGAGATATAATCCAGCTGCTGCTAACAGTGAATACAACAAGGAAACCTGTAAGGACTTACCATAGATTCTTCCTTGGAATAGGGGAAGATAGTATGCGATGAAACACAAAGCCCCATGCATGAGAATTGGCATCAGGGAGAAGAGTAGCAAGGATGTGCGCTTCGGATTTTTCTCTGTAATACCATTTTTGATTTTCATGAAATAGATACATATTAGTATGGTAAGGAGAAAAAGTACCTGTACCATGAGCACTATCTTAGCAGTCTGGAAGAGTGCATATTCTAGAGCTGAAGCTCTTCTCCAATGATCATATTCCATTACCTTGGGATTGATGAACGGTATCTTCTTATCGATATATTCCAGAAAGAATGTAGCGGAATCATTGGCAGGGACAGAAACGATAAAAAAGCTCTTTGTCGGAATAATCTTCTTCCTGATATTAGTTGCTATCTGTGTTATGTCTCCATGGATTACTTGTAAGAGATGTATTTGCCTAACACGACCATCATGCACGATGACAAAATTTCTACTCAATGATTCAGGATTATCTATCGTTACTGAACAGTACCCGTACGTATTGTACTTGTGGAAGGGTGTGGCATTTTGTAATCGTGGTGTAAATACCTTCTCGTCACTGTCAAAAGAGTGTATCAGATTGTCAGAGGGTACAAAGGATAGGGAGAAAGGAGAAATCTCCGTATTGGGATATATCACATACACCAGAGAAAGCACTAGTATCCCTACATATATGCTTAGTACTGCCAGATATACAGATA
>CAYSIH010000224.1:0-2993 GCA_964431005.1 uncultured Sphaerochaeta sp.
GCTATTTTCGAGATGTCAAAAGGGACAATCGAACCATCACGCTTGATGACTTGATACATACTCGCTCTCCTATACTATTTGTCTTTACCATCAGACTACAGCATATGTAGCGCTATATCAAGATAAAATACACAATATGTAGTGTGTTTAGTGCGTAGTGAGATTATAACCCTCGAACAAATACAGGTTCAATATAGCTCTTCAACAGGTTCTTATAGGAGACCGTCTCCGCTAAAGAGAAGGCAGTCATCCTCTCTTTTCCCAAGAGATTTCCCGAATCCACAAAGCTTTGCAGATAATATGCCCTACACCCTTTCAACCATACCCCAATTGCGTGCATATCTTCGCTTGTATGGAATTCACGGACCAAGGTCGTCCTGAACTCATAGGGGACATCTCCCTGCATAAGGATAGCTACACTTTGTTCCACCTCTTTGGTGTCATAGTGAGGCAGGCCAATGGTTGGGCCGTAGTGCTCTCGGCTGTTCTTGATATCCATGGCTACATAATCCACCAGACGGCTCGTAACCAGATGTTGCAGACTATCAGGAAAGCTGCCGTTGGTATCGAGCTTTACCAAAAACCCCCTATCCCTAATCTCCTTGATGAAGGGTTCCAAACCCCTATTGAGCATGGGTTCCCCTCCGGTTATGCAAACCCCATCCAAGAAGCCTTTCCTCTGTGAAAGGAATGCAAAGAACTCCTTCTCAGTAATGCCATCCTCTGGCTTTGGGGCAACTACAAGATCAGGATTATGGCAGAATGGACAGCGAAAGTTACAGCCATCCAAAAACACGGTACATGCGACCACCCCCGGATAATCAAGCAAAGTCATCTTTTGTAAGCCGCCTATATGCATACCCACCCCCTCCTTCGAGTGTAAAAGGGATTTTGACAAAGGGGAAGAGCATGCTTGGGTTTTGAATCCCCTGCAAGTTGAAATTGAAGTTCTGCCTTAAGAAAGTAGAGGCGATGCTATCTGCATCGCCCCCATCCTCAGATTTTAATCTGTATTGTTGTTGTTCTTTCTCTTCCCTACTGCATTGCAGGAGAGTTGCCATTAGGGCGCTGGTTGGTGATACGGATCTGCTTGTACAGGCCTTCACCCTCACTTTTGGTATCCACGCCGCCGAAGTCATTGAGCGCAGTATGGACCAGTCTTCTTTCATACGGGTTCATCGGTTCAAGAAGGCGACTTCTGCCGCTGTTTCGGACCTGTTCTGCGCTTTTGAATGCCATACGGATAAGCTGCTCTTCATGGCGCATGCGGTAATTTTCGCTATCGACCACAATCTTCAGATCAGGTTGGGTCTTGCCCACAAATACATTTGCCAGCAACTGGATTGCATCCAAGTTCTTTCCTTTTCTTCCAATAATGATGCTTGAATTGTCGCTTTCAATATTCAGCCCAAGCTTTCTCTCTTTGCGAAAAGCGATGGTGACCTTTCCCTCATACCCCATTTTCTGTAGCATAGTGGCCACAAATACTAGGATATCCTGCTCCAGTTGACTGTTTACAGGGTGGTCTACAGAAGCTCCATCATCAAGACGAGGCTCGTAGCTATCAGTTTCGATGGGGGTGTTACCATCATCAAAATGAATCCTAATCTTTACATTGCTTTTCTTAAAAAGTCCCTTACGGACAGGTTCGACAATTTCCACATCAAAATCTTCACGTTCAATATGCAGTTCTTCAATTGCCTTTGCAATTGCCTCCTGCTCGGTACGTCCTTCGAATTCTTTCATCATATATTTACTCCGTTTCGGGAGGGCCTCCCTCCCGAAGTTAAAATCTTTTTTCTGACCTACTTGCGTTTTCCTTTCGGACCGGGAAACGTCCTGACGTTACTTGCCACCTCTTCCTCTTGCTCAGTCTTTTTCTTCTTGTTCGTGTATACCTGCTGGACAATGGATATGGCGTTCATAACCGACCAGTAAAGGATCAAACCAGAAGGTGCGCTGTACAGGACAAAGAAGAACATCAGAGGCATACCGTACGTCATGAACTTCATCATACCCTGCTGACTTCCTGCAGTTTGTGCATTCTGCGTAATCTTCATTGAGAAGATCATGCTGACCGTGTAGATGATGGGAAGCAGGTGCAACTCATTTCCTACAAAAGGAAGGGTGAAAGGGAAGGTGAATACGGTATCAGGCATGGAGAGGTCTGGTATCCATCCTGGAATGAACATGGCCCCACGAAGCTCAAAGTGCTTGTTCAAGAGACCATAGAAGGCGATGAGAATAGGGAACTGGACCAGCATGGGAAGGCATCCTCCCATAGGATTGATCTTCTCCTTCTTATAAAGGGAGGCGATCTCTTCGTTCTGCTTGGTTGGATTATCAGGATACTGTGCCTTGATCTCAGCCATCTTGGGCGAGAGGGAAGACATCTTTGCAGTCGACTCCATACCCTTCTTGGTGACAGGGTAGAGGATCAGCTTCAACAGGAAGGTCAGTATGATAATGCCGACTCCATAGTTAGGAATGAGCCTATACAGGAAGTTGAGAATCCACTTGAGGATATTCTCAAGCCATCCAAGCCAGGTGTTGCTATCCAGAGCCTTGTCCAGCTGCAGGTTGGAGACACCAAAGCTGTTCATACTCGGATCATCATAGATGCTCATGAAGCTCTTGATCTGGGGCCCTGCGTAGAAGCGGAAGGTATCAGTCTGGGAGGCACTCTTTATGGAGGGCCTGGAGAAGTACATGCTAGACTCCATCGGAATACTGGCATCGGTAGTCTCACTGAGGGTGACGGCATAAGGAGTAGCATCAGGAATGGCGATCATGGAGAAGTACTTGCCCGCTAGCGCTACCCAGGAGATAGGCTTGGTGGTGTTGTACAATCCATTGCTCAACTTGATCTGCTTCTTCTTTGTAGAGCCGTCTTCCTTGATGTAGAACCTTCGGTAGTTATAGTTAGTAGTTGGTGCACTGGTGAAGGAAGGTCCTATCTGTGGCTCGAATGCCAGGGTATAGGCAAAGTTCTC
>CAYSIH010000225.1:0-2979 GCA_964431005.1 uncultured Sphaerochaeta sp.
AGAAGTAGTGGCGAAAGCATGGATTTCCTCTCGAGGATCAGTCGAGAAGGGATGGAGGAGACCGATAAGACCATCCTTTCCATCATGTTGGGAAAGCAATCATGAACTATGTGGCAATAGATTTTGAGACTGCCAATATCTATCCGGGGGGCGCGTGTGCTGTAGCTTTGGCCCGCTTTGATGAGGAGGGAAGTCTGCTTGACACCTATTACTCACTCATCAAGCCCAAACACCCCTATTTTGACCCCGGCATGAGCTCTGTGCATAAGCTCAAGGATGAGGATTGCCTCCTAGCCCCCGAGTTTGATGTGTTGTGGCCAGCAATGAGGGATTTTATTGGTCGTGATATCCTTGTTGCCCATAACGCCGTCTTTGATATGGGTGTGCTCAAAGGGTGCTTCGAAGCATATGACCTTGAAGCAAGGGCGACATCGTATTTTTGTACATATACCATAGCAAAAAAAGTGTGGCCCAAGATGTTCAGCTACAAGCTGACCTATCTTTGCGACCACTTCAATATGGAGTACCAGGCCCATTACGCGCTCGATGATGCCATCATGTGTGGCCTTCTATTTGCCAAGCAGTGCTCTAAAAACCTCAATGACCTGCTCAGCCTGAGGAGATTCCTCATAACGTTCGGTATCGAGGCTAAGGTTATTGAGCATCAGAAAACAGAACTCTTTTTCCTATAAGGGGGAAGAGTCCTGTTGCCCAGAAGCCCAAAAGGGCATAGCGGACAAAGGATCCTGCCGAGTAAAGATTTACAGGGATCAAAGCTTTCAGAGACATGATGGAGACGACTCCAGCCATTCCCAATACAAACCGTAAGAGCTTCTTCTTCAATGGAGCCTCTATTGCATAGTTGACTTTCTTCACTTCAAGGGCAAAGCCCAAATAGCCTCCTCCTGCAAGAGCTAGGACTTTCATGAGGTCAGTGAAAGCAACTTCATCAACACTATGGGTGTTGAGCAGAATGGCAAGTACCAAACCAAGTACAAATGTTACGCTCCCTACCGTGATCGAGAAACTGTAGCGCCTCTTTTTGTCTTCATATAGGGCACTCAGTTTAGGGTAGGCGATAATGGTGATGCCGATCCCTAGGACAAGACCACCAAAGACATCGATGGGCCAGTGGACCCCAAGATAGAGCCTGCTCAAACCTACCAGCACTATCATCACAGCACAGAGGATACTCAGTGCCCGTTTTTTATAGGCAAAGGCGAGCGAACTGTAAAAGGATGAACCTGTGGTGGTATGCCCTGAAGGGAAGGAGTATCCGGTAGCGGTTGCAAGACGCTTGCCGTCGATGCTATCCAATACCTGAAAGGGTCTTGGCGCCCTGACGATTGCTTTGAGCAATCCCATGGACATGACCGAGAAAAGGAGGGTCGAGCAGATGGTGAAGCCTTTGTTCTTATCCAGGTTCCACAGGATGTAGAGCATCACGGCGATGACAAAGGTCTGTTCTCCAACTATAGAAGCGAAGTTGGCAAATGAGTCCATAAATGGACTGCTGATGTTCTGAAAGAAAAGCAGAATAGCTTCTTGCATACATATATCTCCTTACCTAGGAGTATACGCAACAGGGGTTGGCCTTGCAACTCAGAAGGGAAGAGTAAAAGAGAAGTAAATATAGATGCTAGTTTTGGTACCTATCGCAAAAGTAGTAAACTAGAGTACAAAAAACAGGTGATTTTTGAGCATTCATGGGAGAATAAGTATGAAAAGTCAATGATAGAGAGTGGGTTCAAATAAAGTTCAGGTAAGTCTTATTGCAGAAAAATAAGTAAAGGTATTGCTTGTAAAGATGGGTGGAAAATTAGATAGGATATGACACTGAGAAATAACCTTGCTATAGATTCTCAAGGATTTGTACTTTTGGTCACTATTTAGAAACTCTCAAGAGAGTGAAGAGTTTCAGAATCTGAATATCCATTCTGAAGTTGTTCGCGGGCAATAAACCCCTTGTCATTGGAATCATCTTGTGGGAACTACATGATGAAAAACACTCTTCTACACTAGGAATTTTGATTCTTTTACAATTTTCCTACTTTCTTTCTAGGGGTTGTTGACAAAACTACAGCGATATTGTAATTTGCTACTTGCTACGAGGGCGTAGCGAAGCTGGTTATCGCGACGGCCTGTCACGCCGTAGATCGCGGGTTCGAGTCCCGTCGCTCTCGCTTGTTAGAACCGCCTTGAAATTTCAAGGCGGTTCTTTTACACTTTGACCCCTGTTACTTTTTTTGGGAGGCATAATGAGAGTACTCGTAGGCATGAGCGGAGGCATCGATTCATCTGTTGCCGCATATCTGCTCAAAGAGAGGGGACACGAGGTTGTGGGCGTCACCATGACAATCTGGAGCAACCGCTCCGATCTGCCTGCCCCAAGGATGACTAACTCCTGTTTTGCCCCTGACAAGACAGAAGACCTACAGAAGATCAAGGCCCTCTGTGCCAAGTTGGGTATTGAGCATCAGACTCTTGAGCTCAGTGACCAGTTTGAACAGGTGGTCTTGCATAATTTCACTACCGAATATATGGGTGGGAAGACCCCTAATCCCTGTGTCTGGTGTAACTCCAAGATTAAGTTTGGTGCTATGGTGGACTTTGCAAGGGAGAAAGGACTGCAGTTTGACAAGTTTGCCACCGGCCACTATGCACGTATTGTTGAAAAAGGTGGCAGGTATGCCGTCTCACGTGCTGTGGACCTAAAGAAGGACCAGTCCTACTTTCTCTACCGCCTGACTCAGGAGCAGCTCGCAACGACGCTCTTCCCCCTGGGTGAAATGCACAAGGATGAGGTGCGCATCATCGATGAAGAACAGGAATTGCACAGTGTGCACGAACAGGAGAGCCAGGACTTCTACGGGGGTGATTATACCGACCTGTTGGAAGTGAGTAACCAGAAGGGAAACATCGTTGACCTCGATGGCAATGTGCTTGGAAAACATGAGGGTATCTGGCACTACACCATAG
>CAYSIH010000226.1:0-2955 GCA_964431005.1 uncultured Sphaerochaeta sp.
CAAGATGGGATACTACCCCGATACATGCATCCTGTCCAGAGCTTTTACAAAAAAAGTGAGAAAACTTTCAGGAGCCCTTACACACTTGTCCAAAAAGGGGTGCTTCGATACGATGCCACAAGGAGAAAATGCCATGGAACAAGATATGAGCAGAGGCAATCCAACACGCCTCATCCTCTTATTCTTTTTGCCTCTCATCGGAGGGAATCTCTTCCAACAGTTCTACAGCATGGTCGATACGATCATTGTAGGACGGTTTCTTGGCGTCAAAGCTCTTGCTGCTGTCGGATCAACTGGTGGGGTCACCTTTTTTGTGTTAGGATTTCTTGTCGGCCTCACTGCAGGCTTTTCGGCAATCATCAGCCAGAAATTTGGAGCCAAAGATGCAAACAGCATGAAAAAAGCTGTTGCCATGAGCATCCTGACAGCAGGGGCTGTCTCCTTGGTAGTCTCGACGCTTGCAGTAATGCTGTGCAAACCCCTGCTTGTCCTTTTGAATACTCCCCATGACATCATAGATGATGCCGCTTCCTACCTGACGATCATCTTCATTGGTATTGTAGCGACCATCTACTATAACCTGCTGGCATCGATTCTGAGAGCTCTTGGGGATAGCAAGTCCCCCTTATACTTTCTGCTGATAGCCTCAGTGCTTAACATATTGGGCGACCTGCTAGCTGTTCTGCTTTTCGATATGGGCATACAGGGTGTAGCACTGGCAACAGTGGTAAGTCAGAGCATTTCGGCAATCCTATGTCTTTTCTATATAGTAAGGCGCTACCCTTCTTTACATCTGAGCAGATCTGACTGGGCACTACAGTGGCCAATGATAGGAAATCTCCTACGTATCGGCATACCCAGTGCCCTGCAGTTCTCTGTATGTGCCTTGGGGGTCATGTTTGTGCAGGCATTCATCAACAAGATGGGAAGCGATACCGTTGCCGCCTTCTCTGTCGGTATCAAAATCGAGCAGTTGGCAACCCTACCCCTAGGAACTCTAGGGATTGCCATGACCACCTTCGCTGGACAGAACCTTGGTGCAGGGAGACTTGACCGAGTTCGCCAAGGGGTCAGAAGTGCCACTTTGCTGGTTATAATCTTCAGCGTAGTCGCCTTTACGCTGTTACTCGCCTTTGGGGATAATCTTGCTCGTCTCTTTATCGATGCGGACAATGCTGCCGTTATAGAAAAAGTACAGACCTACCTGAACATAACATCCTTTTTCTATATCCCCCTGGGCATGATTTTTGTCCTTCGCAGTACCAGTCAGGGGATGGGATCCGGGCTCATTCCCATGCTCTCCAGTTTGCAGGAACTTGCGTTTAGGGTCCTTGTTGCCCTTACCCTACCCACCTATCTTGGGTATAGAGGAATCTGCCTGAGCAGTCCCATCGCCTGGGTTGCGGCAGCTTTGCTGCTTTTATTTGCCTATAGGATTCAGATCAAAAGGCTCACTCTTCTTCTTGATATGAAGCAATGAGGTATACCTAGCCCCTTTGGTGGTATGAATATCTATGCATACCACAAAAGCGGATACCTTGGGGAAAAAGTTAGGATACAGCTTACTCCTACAAACCACTCTCTTTCTATAGTCGGCCTTCCCCCAACACAACAAAGGCAGTTCAAGCTTAAGGCAAATGCTATATTTGCCCATTTGGGCATGGCAAAACCCACCGCCTTTATCCAAATACCTCCCCAAAAGGAGGGTGCAGCTCTGGAATTAGCCATGGTGCTCACCTTGTTGTTGGCCAACGACCGACTGTTGGACACCTCCTGCCCTGACATCCTTATCCTAGGCAAGATCAATCTCGATGGAAGCATCGCCCCCATGCCTACCTTACTTGATGCTATGGAGCTTGCCTCAGCAAGTGGGTGCAGGTTGCTCATCGCACCACCTACGCCCCACCCCTATACGAGTGAAAATCTGGAAATAGTGCAGTGTGAGGACATAGCTACAGCCCTACACCAGATCAGGCGCTTTGCTCTCTATCATGAAGGAAAACAGACGCAGAACATTGTCAGCGATCCTCCATGCCCAGCAAAGGAGCACCCTTTTGCTGGTATCATAGGGCTCGAGCAAGCGAAAAAGGCTCTTGCCCTCAGTGCAGCAGGAGGCTTGAACATCCTCTTTTATGGCCCGCCAGGTGGTGGCAAGACATTACTGCTCAATACCCTGGAAAAACTTTTGCCCCCACTCTCTGATGCTGAGTGCGAGGAGATAGCACGCATCCGTGGGGAAGTTCCTACGCAGAGGCCTGTCCTGGAGATACTACCCCATATGGGAGAGAAGGATCTCCATAAAAAAGGGGAGTCTTTTCTCCATCTTGCACATAAGGGTGTCCTCATTCTTGACGAACTGACTAACCAGAAAGAGAGAACCCTCAAAACTGTCTCCTTCTTCTTGGAAAAGCAAACATTTGGAACGTATCCGATCAGCTTCACGGTAGCTTCAGCGATGAACGGCTGTCCCTGTGGGAATATGGGAAGAACCGAAGAACTCTGCATATGCAGCGAACGGCAGAGGCAGCGACACTGGAACAAAGTGGGTGCAGCCCTTCTGGACAGGTTTGATATAAGTCTGGCTGTACTGCCGGAAAATCTTATGACTGTACCATTTACTAAAGAAAATCCGAATCTCCGAAAAACCATCACAGAGGTATGGCAGAAACAACAGCTACGAACCGAACAGACATACCTAAAACTCCTACCCTTATTGAATACCAGCTTATATGGAAGGAGTTTAAGCATGAGGGGGTGCCTATCAGTGTGCAAGATGGCGACTCTCATAGCAGATTTCAAAAAAAGTGATGTTGTAACCAAAGAAGATATGCTTGAAGCGTTATCATATAAGACATATGGAGTTGACCGCCATTGGCGTTAAGGAGACAAAATTTTCCTGTAAGTAGTTGACACCAGTTCTTGCTTCCTGCTATAGTCCAATACGTTGCAGGGGCC
>CAYSIH010000227.1:0-2947 GCA_964431005.1 uncultured Sphaerochaeta sp.
CCAAGGTATTCTCCACCAACTACTTCCTCAGAGATGAGAATGGCAAGTTCTGTAATGACAAGCTTGCTAAGAAGGTGTGGCTGCACTGGGCAGAGGGCCGTATCCATAACGAGTATGAAGCTTTTGATACTCCAACTGGAAAAATCCCCCTCTACAAGGATCTGAAGGAGTTGTTCAAGAAGCATCTCGACTACAACTATACAGAGGCTGAGTACACCTACCAGTTTACTTTCCGCTGTACCAAGTGGGTCGACAAGCTTGAGAGATCGAAAGTCTACTTCAAGAAGATGGACGCTCATGCACCTGCATTCATCTTTGAGAAATGGGATGCTCAGATTGCTAAGATCGAAAAGGCCAAGGCAAAATTTGGTAACGAGATCAAGCCAGGCGACTACAAGGCTTAAGCAGTTTTCTTATTAGCTTAGGGCAGAGGGACCGTTGCATTTACTGCAGCGGTCCCTCTGTTTGCCCAAACACAAGAATCCTTATGCTTTGTTGGAGGCAATGGCCCTGAGTAACTCTATCTTGTCGGGTTTCCCGAGCACCAACATGCTGATTCCTGGAGGAAGCCGTTCGTTTGGACCCGGATTGAATCGTAACTTTTGTCCAGGATTTCGGATAGCTATGATGATCAGCCCGGTACGTTGAGGAATACCAGCTTCCCTGATCATGAGATCAGAAATCTCGGAAGCAGATTCTACAGTGACTTCTCCTAGCTCCAGCAACTCATCATCAAAACGGGTGACGATGTCCAAGAAGGAAACGACATGAGGCTTGAGCATGAGATACGCCATCCTTATCCCGCCAATCTCATTGGGAGAAATGGTCTTGTCAGCCCCGGCGCGTTTCAGCTTCTGTGCAGACCCCTTCTCGATCGATCGGGATACAATGTAGAGCTTGGGGTTCAATCCCCGTGCAGTAAGGATCGTATAGACATTCTGGGCGTCGTTTTCAAGGCAACTCACCAAACCTTTGGCTTGCGTGATTCCGGCTTGGATGAGCACATCCTCGTTAGTAGCATCGCCACAAATCACCGCCACCCCTTCCTCTTCTAGCTCCATTGCCCGTGTTTCCAGGTGTTCGACTACAATAAATTGTGTCTTTGAAAGGGCAAACTGTTCGATAACACTGGAACCTGTCTGACCGGCACCACATACAATGATATGGTCGGCCATCTTGGCAATCTGTTTCTCCATGGCTCTTCTCCTAATGATCCGTTTTACCCCACCATCGATAAGAAACGATACCGCTTCCAACAATGAAAAGGAGACAATCCCTATTCCTCCAAGAATGATGAAGATGGTGAATATCTCCCCAGCAGGGGACAAGTTGACAATCTCGTGGTTGCCAACAGTCGATATGGTTATGATGGTCATGTAGAGCCCGTCGACGAATGATGAGTTGGTGAGAACCATATACCCCACCGTCCCTATCGCTATGAGGGTGACAACTAGAGTAAGGACGATCCAGCCTCTCGCTAGGGATCTATTCTTCATTGTATCTCCTACTCGGCCCTATCTTTGCTACTGTTCCAACACGGCCTATGACCAAAGGCAAACAATCCTTACCTGTCTTATGCTTCATCAATAAGAAGGGGATTAATTCGCCAAGGGTGACTGAAGACCCTAGCCAAATAGTAGCACCCTTCCCTTTACAATACGATGAAATTCAAAAAATATACATCCTGACCTATCCTGATTCCATATATGGTCACCGTATGCTAGGAGGGGCAAACTTTACCTAAAAACGCCGGCAGGCATACTAGCAAAAAATCCTTCTCAAACACATCATGGCTCATATCGTACAGTAGACCTAGTCGAATAGGCCTACTGAACGATACGCTATGAGCTAAGTACAGTGTCCCGGAACTCGTTTTAAGAGCTTTCAAACAAGGCGTACTGCCCCCGTTTGGTATAGCTGGTGTGCAACAGGTGGTGACTCTTCTCACCTAACGGCTTGATGAGGAAGTTTTCATAAAGGGCCTGTATCTCACTATTCTCATGAGACTTACGCACGGCGAAGTTCCGATCTTCTTCATAGATGGAAGCTGCCCTCTTCCTACGTATCGCCTCATTGGTGGGAATGGGCTGTCCTCCCCCACCCAAACACCCTCCAGGACAGGCCATGACCTCGATGAAGGCATACGGGGATATACCGTCCTGGATCTCATCCAACAAGGTGCGAGCATTGCCTAGGGTGTTAGCTACAGCAACGCGTACGGTCAGCCCGTTGATGTCTACAGTGGCCTCCTTAATCCCATCCATACCCCGTAAATCGGTGAAATCTATCGAAGGCAGGCTCTTTTTCGTAAGCACCTCGTACGCGGTGCGAAGAGCTGCCTCCATTACCCCACCTGTGGCTCCGAAGATGACGGCAGCACCAGTGGACATGCCCAAGGGGCTGTCAAACTCCTCTTCGGGTAGCGAGGCGAACTGGATGCCTACTCGTTTGAACATCGATGCAAGCTCGCGAGTAGTCAGGGCGTAATCCACGTCAGAAAAACGTTCGTCATCACGGAGGGCCATCTCTTCTTTCCAGAATTCAAAGGCCCCATCCATCTCGCTCCTTCCCGCCTCAAACTTCTTGGCGGTGCAGGGCATGATGGAGACGACACGGATATTCCTTGGATCGAGACCAGCCTGTTGGGCATAGTAGGTCTTGGCGATGGCTCCGAACATCTGTTGGGGAGACTTGCAGGTGGAAAGATGATCCAACTGTTCAGGGTAGAAGTGCTCAATATACTTGATCCACCCCGGCGAGCAGGAGGTTATCATCGGCAAAACCCCTTTCTTCTGGATACGGCTGATCAATTCGTAGCCCTCCTCCATAATGGTGAGGTCAGCGGCGAACTGGGTGTCAAACACCTTGGAAAAGCCAAGCCTTCGCAGACCGGCTACCATCTGGCCGGTCACCAGAGCCCCCCAAGGCATTCCCATCGCCTCTCCAA
>CAYSIH010000228.1:0-2945 GCA_964431005.1 uncultured Sphaerochaeta sp.
GACAAAATTGAAGCTGTAGCCAGAAAGGAAAAAGGTAAGATAAAGGAGCATTGATCGTATTGCATTTGGTATAATTCTGAAGGGACGCGAAAGCGTCCCTTCATTGCGCTCAGACACAATCTGTCAGTTTGTGCCCCTGATGAAAGATGGGTCGATATTCAGCTCGTTGCGATATTTGGCCACGGTCCTTCTAGCGACGGTGATGCCTCGCTCCTTCAAAAGATTGGAAATCTTCTGGTCTGACAGGGCCTTTTTGCCCTGATGCTCTTCCAGTATCTGTTGGATTATCTCCTTGGCGGCATGTTTGGAGACCTGCTCGCCTTCATCCCCCACAGCACTGCTGAACAGCCTTTTTATCGGGATAATTCCCCAGTCGGTATCTATCCATTTAGCAGTGGAAATGCGACTGACTGTCGTCTCATGTACCCCTATCTGGTCGGCAACTGCCTTTTGGGTCAGGGGTTGGATGAATTGAGGCCCAAAGAGGAAGAACTCCTTCTGCTTTTCAGCAAGGACTTGGCCCACCTTATACAGGGTCTGGTTCCTAAGCTGTACCTGGAACATCAGGGAGTTTGCCCGCTTGAGCTGGTCCTGGATATAGGACTGTGTCTCCTTGGGCATCTCCTTCTCCAAGGAAAAGGCTTCAAACTCGCTATTGATCTTCAAATCTGGCAAAGAAGAACTGTTCATGCGTAAGAGCAGCTCTCCATCCACCTTGCGAATAGCAATGTCCGGGATGACATAGAGCTCAGGACCACTGGAGAAGCTCTGACCGGGGTAGGGGGTGAGGGTCTTGAGGAAACTGTAGAGCTCTTCCAGCTCCTCAAGGTCTATGCCGAGGGCCTTTGCCACTTGGCCTTGTTTGTTTGCCCGCATCAGTTCTAGGTTATCCTGGACAAGGAGCGAGAAGGTTTTCAGCTCCTCACCCTCCATCCCCTTCAGCTGAGCCTGCAGTATGAGTGACTCCCTCCAGTCCTTGACGCCGATCCCAGGAGGGTCGAAGCGGTGAATCTTATCCAACATAGGGAGAAACAGGGGCTTCTGTTCTTTTTTGAGGAGGCCAAGTGGCTCCTGGACATGGAAGCCATTCGCATTGAGGTTGGTGATGAGCAACATCCCCACCTCATACTCCTCCTCGCTCAAAGCTTCACACCCGAGTTGGCTCAAGAGATGCTCCTGCAAGGTCTCTTCCTCGCTGAGGGCGTTCTCCATGAAGCTCTGTTTCCTGTCGGATGCCTCTGTATCATAGCCGGCGCGGTCACTTCCATAGCTGGATGAGTCTGAATAGGAGTCGCTTGGTCTCACTGTATCCTTGGTCTTCGCAGCAAATACCTCAAAGGAGGCCTCCCTGCCGGAGGGTATCTCCAAGGCTGGGTTGGTCTCTATCTCAGCTTTTATCTTCTGCTGCAACTCTGCGAGGGGAAGGGCCATCAGCTCAAAGGATTGCAAAAGCTGGGGGCTGAGCTTGAGTTGTTGTTTTTGTGAAAGGGAGAGTGATAAAGCCATTAGTTTTCTCCCTCAAAATCTTCGCCAAAGTAGATGTCCCTGGCTATGCGGTTGGAAAGAAGTTCTTTTTTCCCTCCAGAAACAAGGATTGAACCTTCGTTGATGATGTAGGAAGAGGAGGTTATGGAAAGGGTGTCCCGTACATTGTGGTCGGTGAGCAGGATGCCTATGCCTCTAGCGCTCAAGCTTCTGATAAGTTGCTTTATCTCGTAGACAGCCTTGGGGTCGATCCCGGCAAAGGGTTCGTCAAGGAGGAGGAAACGGGGACTGCACCCTAGAGCCCTGGCGATCTCGGTGCGTCGCCTCTCTCCTCCACTGAGGGTATAGCCCTTTTGTTTTCTTAGGGCTGCGATACCGAACTCATCCAATAACTCCTCGACAAGATGTTCCTGTTCACGCTTTTTCAAGTCTGTCCTTGTCTGTACAACCAGGCGGATGTTGTCCTCTACGCTTAGCTTGCGGAAGATGGATGGCTCTTGGGGGAGGTAGGAGAGCCCCCGTTTGGAACGGACATACATCGGTAGGGAGGTGATGTTCTCACCGTCCAGAAGGATGGTGCCGCGCTTGGGCTTGAGAAATCCTACTATCATGTAGAATGTGGTGGTTTTTCCAGCTCCATTGGGTCCCAACAAGCCGATGATCTCCCCCGCCTTCATCGAAAAGGAGATATCCTTTACAACCTCTTTTTTCCCATAGGCCTTAGCTAGGTTCACCACTTCCAGTACACTTCTATCCATGGATTGTCCCCTTGATGGAGCCTTCCATCTTGATCTCTTCGGTCTTGAGGTTCACGGTGATGGTCTGGGCTTCATAGGTATCGGGCTTCCAGAGTATGGTTGCCCTGCCTTTCAGGTCCAGCATCTCCCTGTCCCTGTCAAAGGTCATATAGTCGCTACGGCAGATCATCGGCCCGTCATCAGTGTGTTTGAGCAGTCTTGCCTGGACCTGCAACAGGACAATGCCATCCTGCAGGAAGAATTCCATCCGTGCAGCAGAGGCAACCACCTGGTTGTTCGTATCTTCAAGCTCCACCCAGCTGTCGATTAGGAGGGTTTCTTCCACCCGATCAAAGAGGAGGGAGCTGGTAACCAGCGATATGCCACGATCCTCATCCTCGAGGGTGACATCCCCCTCACAGCGGACAAAACGAAAATCCTTGCCATAGAGTTCCATGGATGTTGAGCGTAACACAAGCGAGCCGACACGTACTTCTGCACTGTCTTGCAGAACGATGGTCTCAGAGCCTTGTTGCATCTTCATGCGCGTCGAGCCGCCCTTGAAGGATATCTCCTGTGCAAGAAGGGGAAGGGTCAGCATTGGTATGAGCAGGGCCAGCAAAAGGTATCTTCTCATTTGAGCAACACCCCCTCTGTCAGGCCGGTGAACTGGTAGAGGCCGCTTTTCAGGTTTCCCTTAAAGCCACTGCCCTCTAGGCTCTG
>CAYSIH010000229.1:0-2923 GCA_964431005.1 uncultured Sphaerochaeta sp.
AACCAATTCCTCCTTACAAAGAACTTTGGTTACCCCCAATCATATGCAATTCTTACCGATGGATAGATTGCTAAGAGGTGTAATTCATGGTATACTACTGTCAATGAAATGAAATATAAATCCGAGCAGGCTGTGTCCCGGTCTGCCCGGTTTTCTTTTACGTCATAGATTTAACGCATATTTTGGAGGAAGACATGGGATTCCAGGAAATTGAGAACTTACTGAACGAAGAACAGTGGACAAGGTCCACCATTACAAATTACACAATACAGAGCTTTGATGAGTTGGATAAACAGATTGATAATTTGGACGACGAGGAAAAGACAGAAGCTAAAAATCTTTGTGATATCCATTTGTCTGATAAGGAACGCAACAGCATCATAGCGATGTATGTCAGTGGTTCAATTCAACTTGAGCGCAGAGGTTCAGAAGACTATCTGCTCTTGCTGAATCTCATCGAGATGTTTGCTGAGAACAAGAAATGGAATATTGTTGATTTCCTCAGCCAGAAGATCCTGCGCAAGACGGAGAACAAGCACGCCTTGAGGCTGCTTGCAAACAGCTATGCACAAAACGGAAAAGAAGAAGAGAAATATGCAGTATGGGAACGCCTGGTTAAGGTTGACTATGATGAGATCGAGATAGTCAAACAGATAGGTGCATACGCCCAACAGAAAGGTAATACCGACAAGGCAATTTCCATGTACCGCAAAGCGATACACCGACTTCTCAAACGAAAAGACACCTCCCCTATCCGTTCCATCTTCAACACGCTTATCGAACTTGATACGGAGAACTTTGAATATTTCATGAACATTGCCGACCAGGTGGGGGCTTTGAGCCACAGTACGGCTATTGCCATGTTGCGTGATCTCGAGGCTGCCAACAAGAAGAATGTCGATAACCAGATAGAGGCTCAGAAAAAGACCCTCGAATATGACCGTGAGGACATCTATGCCAAGGAAAACCTCATTAAAAGTTATAAGACCAAATATAAGAATCACTCACGTTTGAAGAGTTGTCTTGAGTCCAGCGCGCTGACAAGCAATATGGTTCGGGACGTGATGCACAGCATTGAGGACTTTGAGACCAATATCGCATTTGACAAGGGGACCTTTGTATTTCAGAACAGCACAGGAAAAATCGGAAGAATCCGCTCCATTGACGAAAATGATGTGATCGTCGACTTTGCAGGGCAGAAAGGCAAGGAAGGCAATCGCCTTTCAACGGCCATGGCATTCAAAAGCTTGATGCCGCTTGCCAAGAGCCACATTTGGGTGCTTAAAAGTGCCCTTCCCAAGGAAAAGCTCAACAAGAAGGTCCTCGAGGATATCCCCTGGACCCTCAAGACACTGTTGACCAGCAATGGAGGGAAAAGCTCCCTCAAGGAGATGAAGGCTGAACTGGTTCCCTCTATCCTTGAGCCTAAGCAGTGGACTACCTGGTCCAACCATGCCAAGAAAGAGCTGATGAACAACCCTGTCTTTGACCTATCGGCACAAGATGTTGATACCTATATCCTGAGGTCTACCCCTGTAAGCTACGAGGAGAAGCAGCTTGCTGTCTTCCGCAGTGAAAAACAGTTCTACGACAAGATAAAAAGGCTGAAGGAATTCCTCACCTCCAAAGGTGATGTGGAAAGTGATTTTTTCTATGAGATGGTAAAGTATTTCAGCGACATGTTCCTCGAGGAAAATGGTGCGCTCAAGCCCATTGGAGAGGTCACAGACTATACCTTCAGTGCATTCCTGCTCTTAGAGGATCTGGTAGAGAAGCAGAATATGAACTTCATCAACCGTGTAGAGGGTCTCTCCTTCAAGGAGCTTTTTGAACGGACTGAGAACGTTGAGGCACATTTCAATGCAATCAAGGATCCTGAACTGAAGAAAAGCTTCATAGATCATGTAGTCGATGAGATCCCCGGTTGGAGCAAAGTGCTTGCTTCGCTTTTCCAATACTACCTCACCAGCTACATCCCTGAGATTTTCCGCCAGCATAAGAAGACCGCTGAGTTCAACAAGGTCTATAAGGATGCAGTGGAGAATTTCAAGGAGAAGGCCTCCACACTCATATACCTCATAAAGAACTCTGAGGAAAAGCAGTGGGAGAAAGCGGGTATCTCGGCAGACCAGCTCTTGTTCACCGAGTTACAGCTGCTTGATTATACCAACCGCTGCATCGATTCCCGTAAGGAAGTCCAGGAGAACCGGAAAAATACCAAGACTCTGATGACTATCCTGTTTAATGAAAAAAAGGTCCTTACCTATATTGAAGAAGGGACCGAAGAGACTGCACAGAAGATCTATAGTCTGGTAGCCAATGTCTTCGACCTTCCCGGTGGAAAGAAGATCGAGATCAAGCATGCCATAAGCGAAAAATATCCCAACTTCCGTTTCTTTGATGAAGTTAAGCCCATCGATAGGGAGACTTTGGTCCCTACCGGTCTTTTCTGTACTGCCTCTGCCTATGAAGCAAAGGTTAAAGAGATGGAGCGCATCCAGCATGTTGATCTTGTTGAAGTAGCCAAGGAGATCGGTGAAGCACGTGATATGGGCGACCTTCGTGAGAATAGCGAGTATAAGTACGGCAAGGAAAAACAGTCAATGCTCAACAACACACTCCGCAGACTCGCTGAGGAAGTGGACAGGGCTACGGTCATCACCAAGGATAAGGTAGACCCTACCCGCATAGGATTCGGTACCAAGGTTGATCTGTTCGACAACCTCAATGGAGAGGCTATCACCTATACCATCATGGGACCTTGGGAGTCCAATCCCAATGAGAACATCATCAACATGCTCGCACCATTTGGAAGGGCTCTGCTCAACCATCAGGTGGAAGAGAGATTTGTGTTCACCCTCAATGAGCAGGCCTACGACTACACAGTCAAAAACATAGAGGTCATTGAACTCTAGGTTCCCTA
>CAYSIH010000230.1:0-2916 GCA_964431005.1 uncultured Sphaerochaeta sp.
GTTGGCTGTGGATAGAGAGCCAACTAAAAAATCCCCAGGGAATGCTCTGAGGATTAGACAACCAGATGCTATCGCTGCTGTTGCTCCACCATCATCAAAGACGACAGATCATAGCCCTGTTCTAAGGCAATATCCTTCATCCTCTGCAACAATTCAGGTGAAATCTCATGTGTTCGGGAGAGAAACCACAGCGATGATCGCTCATAGTTGCCTACCACAGCCCACCGGTAGTCCTCTTCATCAAGGCCAAGGACGAGGTAGTCTGAAGTGAAGAGATGGAAAAACTTGACCTTCAAGGCGCCGGGGACCGCTTCATCAGATCTCCATGCTATGGCATTCGCCTTGATATATTTGCCATCAAGGGTATGCTTGAAGCCGCTGTTGACGACCTTCACCCTCCCATCGTTACGAAGGGAGTACTCTGCAGTGACACCAACAAGCTTCTTTTCAAAGCCATGGGCGAATCTTGCTATCTCATACCAAAGACCGAGGTATCGCCTCAGGTCCAAGGTAGGAACAGTCTCTACCGAACGTATTCTAGGTGTCATGACATTACTCCTCCAAAAGATCTCTTGTGTTATTTTCCGGTCCGTTGTTTTCTGGTGGTTCTCAACTGCTCAAGCGTCTCATCAAGCATCTCTTGCAGGAGAAGAAACCTCTTGCCTTGCTCATCCTGATCACTGCTTAGCAAGCAGGATGCGATATGCTCGGGGATAGTGAGCGCCTTATCTTCCAGTTGCCTACCCTTTTTTGTCAAGGTAACCTCTACAGTACGCTCATCAGAGGGAAGGCGCTTTCTCTCTACAAGTTTGGCCGCCTCCAACCGCTTCAAAAGAGGGGAGACCGTACCGGTGTCGAGGCTCAGAGCAGAACAGAGTTCACCTACCGTAGCCTTTTCATGCTCCCAAAGGTAGAGCAGGGTTATATACTGAGCGTATGTGAGGCCAAGCTGGTCGAGAAGTGGACGATAGGCAGCCATCAGTTCACGCTCCAAGGCGTAAAATCGGAAGCAGAGCTGGTTGGAAAGCAGAAGCTGTGGATGTGCCATCAAAGGACCTCCTCTATCGAGGGCTTCAACTCTTTGGGTTCAGTCTTGGAAGCAAAGCGTTCAACGCTCGTCCCATCTTTGGCCACCAAGAATTTGGTGAAGTTCCATTTTATTGAACCACCCAAAACACCCGGGGCCTGTTTCTTCAGCCAGACATAGAGAGGATCGGAGCCTTTGCCATTGACCTCGATCTTGCTCATGATAGGAAAGGTAACGCCATGATTGAGCTTGCAGAATTCTGCAATCTCAGCATCGGTTCCAGGCTCCTGATGGGCAAACTGGTCACAGGGGAAGGCGAGTATGGTAAAGCCCTTGTCCTTATACTCCTGATAGAGGGACTCAAGGCCGGTATACTGGCCGGTAAAGCCACATTTGCTTGCAGTGTTTACGATAAGGACGGGCTTATCACGAAGAGTAGAAAGAGCGAAATCTGATCCATCATTTCTTTTTACGGTAAAGTCATATAGGGAAGTTGCCATAGTGCATATCTCCTAATCATCAATTTAGTTGTGTAAAATATAACAGAGAGCAATAGGTATAGTCAAGGCAATCTCCTTCACATTACAGGTAATGCAGAGCGAGACACTGCTCAACAAAGCTTGCCCATCATGAAGAAAAGGGGAAACAGAAGGTCATACCCGACTGGCGGACATGACCTTCATACAGTACTACTACGGTATTTCTCACTATCAGATTATTCCAATTCCACTCAGCGAGAAAATCTTACTTCTCGTCGCTTGAACGTGCCCAGAGGTTGATATTGCCATCTTGGGCATACTTGTCAATCTCCTTCAGCTCATCGTCAGTGAAAATGAGGTGGTCCAATGCCCCTACATTCTCCTTGATCTGAAGAGGTGAACTTGCTCCGATGAGTACTGAGGTGACCTCTTTGCGTCTGAGGACCCAGCTCAGGGCCATCTGTGCAAGGCTCTGTTTTCGGCCTTTGGCTATCTCATTGAGCGCCTTGATACGAGCGAGATTATCCTTGGTAAGCATCGCAGTAGAGAGGGATGTACCCTCCTTGCCTGCCCTGCTCTCCTCGGGGATGGCACCAAGATACTTGTCGGTGAGCATTCCCTGTGCCAAGGGGGAGAAACAGATGGTTCCAATGCCCAGTTCCCCTAAAGTACCCAGAAGATCCTCCTCAACCCATCGGTTGAGCATCGAGTACGATGGCTGGTGAATCAGCACAGGGACACCACGAGCCTTGAGAATAGCGTGGGCTTCTCGGGTCTTCTCCGCTGAATAGGAGGAAAGCCCGACATAGAGGGCCTTGCCTTGCCTATAAGCAGTTTCCAAGGCGCTCATGGTCTCCTCCAGTGGTGTGTTGGGATCGAATCGATGTGAATAGAAGATATCCACATACTCAAGCCCCATACGTTTGAGGCTCTGATCCAAACTTGCAAGCAGGTACTTGCGACTGCCCCACTCACCATAAGGGCCGGGCCACATGTCGTAACCTGCCTTGGATGAGATGAGAAGCTCATCACGGTAGGCACTCAGGTCCTGGGCAAGGATTTTACCGAAGTTCGACTCTGCAGAACCTGCAGGGGGGCCATAGTTATTGGCAAGGTCAAAATGGGTAATCCCCAGGTCAAAGGCTGTATGAATCATAGCCCTTGCGTTCGATAGGGAGGTGATATCCCCAAAGTTATGCCAGAGTCCCAAGGAGACAGCTGGAAGTTTTAGACCACTTTTTCCACAGTAGTTATACAGCATTGAATCATACCGTTTTTCTGAAGGTGTATACATAAATCCTCCTTAATTATGATTTTGAGGAGAGGGTCTCTCCTACTATCAGCATACCCTTTAAGCATCGCCTCCAGTTGAGCTCCTGTCAATGCCCCTAGCCCATCCCCGTTTTGTTT
>CAYSIH010000231.1:0-2912 GCA_964431005.1 uncultured Sphaerochaeta sp.
TGGTACTACGGTTTTCCGTGGGAGAGTAGGTAGCCGCCGGGCCTTTTTTTGCCCAAATTCCAGCATCGTTTTGTTGGACTTTCCATATAGTATGCATGTTGAAAGGCCCGTACGGACTCCTGCAAAAGGAGAGGTATGGGCCTTTTGCTGTTGGTTGACCTGCTGCTGGGTTTTCTTAGCCCAACTGCACTTTGCAAAGTCTCAGGAGGACCAGAATTGTGATACTTCTGGAGTAACCAATCTGTATTGGGTTAGCGTATACGTTTTGTTGACTTTGGGCTGATAGCTAGGTACCCTAGGGTGAAGAGCGTATGCCACATGCATTTTGATCAGTACTACGATAGGGTCTGCTTTCAGATTCAAATGCACGAGACAAGGCATAAGGAAGATACCAAGCTGCAACAACGAATGCTTTTTCTGTCTAGTTCAAGCTTGGGCTAAGATTGGTGCAAATATGACGGTTACCTTACATGATAGGCGGGGAGAGTATCTTGAGTGTCCTGTAGGATTTTCATGGACTGTCCTCTTTTTTGGTTTTTTAGTCCCCCTTTTTCGAAGGGATGGCACATGGTTTTTTATCATGCTTTTGCTGAGCGGTTCCTCAATTGGCTTATTTGATCTGGTGTTTGCTTTCAAGTACAATAAAATATATATCAAGAAACTTTTGAATAAGGGCTTTCTACCAGCCAGTGATCGGGATGACCTGATACTCCAGGAGATAGGGGTTTTCGTTTCTCCTCCTCCTGATTGGGAGAGGTAAGGGGGATCTATGTCTAATCGTACTACCCTTACTTCTTGGCGAAAGGGTCACCTACTTTGCAGGGTATGAAAAAGGAGTTGAAAGTATAAGACCTTCAACTCCTTTGCTCTGTACCTTGAGTATTGATGTCATATTCCCAGAATTAGTGAAACCGTTCCAAAATAGATTATCAGGCCGGTGATGTCTACTACTGTAGTCAGTGCAGGGCTTGCAACCAGGGCAGGGTCCAGCTTCAAGGCGGCCGCTCCTAGGGGAAGCAGGGCACCGATGATGGTTGCGGATACTACCTGGATGGCTAGAGCGACTGCTATAGCGAAGCCGATAGTTGGTAGGGTGAAGGCTTCGGGAATAGATGATGGGTTCGAGATGAAGGCTACCCTAATGAATGCGAGGACAGCTAGGACAAGCGCCAGCAGTGCAGAAATCCTGAACTCTTTCCAAATTATCTTAAATACGTTTTTGGGTGTTATCTCCTTGAGGGCTAGAGCTCTTACCATCACTGTAGCTGCCTGGCTTCCAGTGTTTCCGCCGGTGTCGATCAACATTGGCATGTAGAAGGCGAGGATCATTAGACTAGTCAGTGTCCCCTCATAGGACTCTAGGATCGAGCCTGAGATGAGGCCAAGAAAGGCGAGGATGATCAGCCAGACTACGCGTTTGCGAAAATGGGTCCAGATGGAGGTTTTAAGGTAGGTGGTATCATCATGTCTGCCCACAATAGCCATGAACCGTTCCATGTCACTGGTCCGTTCTTCTTCGATGACGTCCAAAGCGTCATCATGGGTGATGTTTCCCAGTAAGGTATTGGAATCATCGACAACAGGTAGGGCGACAAGGTCATAGCGTGCCATCATAAAAACGGCTTCTTCCTGGCTTTCATTGACATCAATACTTACAATTTTTGTTTTCATGACATCGGAGAGCCGTGCTGTAGGGTCAGCAAGAATAAGGTCGGTCACTGAGAGGGTTCCTATCAGCTTTCTCTCATTATCCAAAATATAGATCCGATAGATCGCTTCTTTTTGTGCTCTCTCCAGTCTGATTCGTCCAAGCACTTCTTGAATCAGCAGGTGTTGGGGATAGGAGATGTAGTCAGTGTTCATAATTGAGCCAGCCGATCCTTCAGGATAGGAGGCGAGTTTTATGAGATCTTCTCGTTCTTTTTTGGCAAGTACAGGCAGCACTGCATTGTACTGTTCGTCAGGCAGTGCCTTCAGTAGGTCTACCTGGTCATCAGGCGAAAGACTTCGCAGCAAGGAAACCAAGTCGGAGGTTTCAAGCAATTGGGCAACATCGGCTTGTTCAGAATAACTAAACTCGCAGAATATTGCTCCTCGGCGTTGTTTGGGATAGAGGAAAAGAACCGACTGTATGGTTTCTGCTGGATAGGAAGAGAGTACTTCTGCAATTTCTGTTGGGTGCAGATGCTCTAGTAGCTTGAAAGCTTCTGAGTTATGACCATCTTTCAAATATTGCGCTATTAAATTTAGGTCTAGTTCGTGTTGCATCGTAGTTTCTCCTCTTTGCAATCGTGATCATTACTCATCTCTGCTTCAACAATCACGCTACCATATATACTCCTATTCGTACAGACTGTAGAATTTCAGATGCAAAAAAATAAAAAATATCTGACTAGTTCTCAGTAACCTTAACCAAATAATAGGGTGGGGATGCAAAGAGAAAATAGTAAACCATATTCACCCTCGATTTCATTTTCTGCGACAATCAATTCATCTGTATGTGAGGTTGGTGGGATCTCTTTTGATACATGCAGCAGGAGAACTGATTTATCTCAAGATACAATTTATCAGAGAACTTTTTTATGATGCTTGAGGTATTTCATAAGAGAATCCTTTTTTTAAGAAATGTAGAGCTGCGATTGACCATGCATGTTCCAGATTTATCCATCTTTCATAGAAAAAAGAAGAAGATTGTATCGTTATATATATGAATAAACTGACATGTTCACAAAATACAAAGATACAAGTTGGTTTGATAAATTTTCTGTATAATCGTAAAACAGCAAGTATGTTGCAAGAATCTCTATGCTAAAGCAGGAATTTCCAACAGATTCTCTTGCTGACAAGTATTTTGGTTTTTTTTTGTAAAAGCTCTGGACAGGATGCATGTATCGGGGTAGTATCCCATCTTG
>CAYSIH010000232.1:0-2901 GCA_964431005.1 uncultured Sphaerochaeta sp.
TTTGCCAAAGAGAGGGCCGTAAGCAAATCCCCGCTGCCCAAGGCAATGGGGATAACATGGACCGAGGGCTTTTGTTTTGCGATTGCACTGGCAGTAATACCCCGTGCCACAATGATATCTGCTTGCAAGGCGTCTATTACCTTAGGATCAGTACCAAAGATATGTGTGGTGGAAATATTGAAACCTTCATGGCTGTACGAGGTAATGACCTCCTCAAAGGCATCCTGCAACTCACTATAGGGGATGACAACCAAAATCTTAATCAATGTAGACTCCCTCAAATCGATAGTATCATGAAGGGCTTCCCTTTACAAACCATCATCCCTTGGTGTTGCTGGCATAGAGGCGTAAAGATACTGGAGAGCTACTCTCCAATCATCTCATTTATGCTGTCCTTCCATGCCAGGCTCTAACCTTGCACCATCAGAAAACTATAATTACGGTTATTGGGCACACAAGAACAAAAAAGCTGCTAGAGCTCTAGCAGCCTTTTTGTTCTTGTATATTTTCTTATCATACGCCCTAAAAATCAAACAACCCCGTCAACTGTAATGCTTGCCATACTTTCCCTTCAGGAATGCAACAGTCCGTTTAGCTGAAGTCTCAGGATCGGGGAAAGGTAACATCTCTGCACTGGTCCAGCCGTTATACCCTATGGTGGTAAGAGCATCAAAGATCTCATCCCAAGGCATATGGCCGTCGCCTGGGGCGTGGCGGTTGGAATCAGCAAAGTGAATATAACGAACATACTTCTTATTGCGGATCAGGCTCGCTCCTATATGATCATCCTCTATATTCATGTGGAATACATCGGGCATCATCATAAAGTTCTTTCGATTGACCTTGTCCAACAAAGCTGAGCACTGATCCAGGTTATTGATGAAGTCGATCTCGTACCGATTCACCGGTTCCAGGATCAGCTCAACACCTCGCTTCTCAGCATGGTCAGCAACCAGGTGCGCCATATCCAAAAAGAGCTCTTCACAAAGCTTGGGATCACGGCCGGCGATGGATCCGCGGGTACGACCTATATTGACCAACCCGCCAAAATCCGAGGCAAGGTCGATGAAACCACAGAAAGTCTCATACAAGGCCTTTCGGTTCTCCTTGTTCTCATCAGTGAAGTAGAGATTCCTCGCTGCAAATACCTGACCTGAGGAAACAGCACTCACTTCCAAGCTGTTCTCCTTCAGCAAGCGCTTCAGGGTAGCCTTATCTACCTCATCAGGCCTTTTGAGGGCAAGCTCAACACCATCAAAACCAAATTCATGGGCTTTCTTTATAGATTCTTCAACACCACGAAATACGACAAAGGCATCGGCCATCGCCTCAGAGCCTGCAATTGCAACGGATAATTTCATGTTTATTTCTCCAATGAGTCTTCGGTATAAGGAATAACATACGGGCCATCACTGATATATACAATAGAAAGGTCTTCAGCTTTTTTCTTAGTCTCTTTCTCAATATGAGCAATAGCACCACTGACCATCTTGGTAAAAGCGTCAGAGCCAGGGTTTTCCTGATCGGCCTTAGGGAGGAAACGCTTGCCGTTGATACCGGGCAAACCAGGCCACCAAATCTCATCAAGGGATGGGCTGTAGAAAAGCATATGATCCTGCTCAATCCTATCGAACACCTTTGCCCACATCTGTACCTGCCACTGCTCTGGCAAGAACGTCCAATCAGGCGATCCGATAGTCTTCAGAAAACCCTCTGCCCCCTGCAACTTAAGCAGAGCCAACGTGGTGATATAGTTGATGCCGCCAACGACATTCCCTTCATCTGTCGTATCGGCGATGATTACCAGATAACCGTCCTTCTTCAGGACACCTAGGGAGGCTACGGCACATTTCGCGCACTGGTAGTGGTTCATACCAACAAAACCGCCATGGGTGATGACAACGTCAGCAGCCTTGGGTGCAGGTACTCGTACAGTCTCAGATATTTTAGCCACAGCAGCGAGATGGGCCTTATCAAGGTCTCCACTAAATACCCCGGTGACTTTGAAGGCATGGTCAAGGGTTACGTTTACCAGAAAGTCCACTCCGACAAACTTAGCAACCTCAAGACTCTCCTCATGTACGGGATTGCCCTCTATGTTCAAGTCCCTTGAAGCAGGATCTGCCATAAGGGGAACACCATGGAAGACAAAAGTAGAGTGCTCTCCGATGAGTCCAGGACATACAGCCTTTCTCCCACCACTTGCCCCTGCCATAAAGTGGCTCTCTACCAAACCGGTGGCAATCTTCAGGTCAGCCTCGACGTACAGCTTGTTCACCATGATACGAGTACCACGGCTGCTTTCGCCAAGATAGACAAGGCTCTTTTCATCTTTACAATTGTGATTGACGATAGCAACCCCGCTCTTGATGACCCGTTCGTCGATCATCTTGGCTATCTCTTTATCACTCATGGCACGGTGTGTTCCTGTGGCAATGAGTATAGTTATATTACTCTTATCATATCCAATGGAAAACAGGGTTTCCAAAATGGGTAAGAGAATGCCCTCATCTCCCTTATAGGGGACAGGCCTGGTATTGTCGCTTACAATTATTGCAGCTTTTGCCTTGGGATTCTTAGCAAGCTTCTCTTGTGCAATAGCCTTAAGGCTTTTGCTTGCTATAGGATTTTCAAACGAATCCAAAATGGCTTCGCGTATCCCTTCAAGCGCCTTTGGAGCTTGCATTTTTATTGTGTAGGTATGATCAGGTAGAATAAGATCATCATATTGTTTGCCTAAAGGATTAGTAACTTTCATAAAAACCTCCCGGAAGATACAGCACTGGGTTTCTCAGTACCTAGTGAACATTGGTGACTTACATCTCCCTAATGAGGGAGAAATCTGCATATACAACATATAGGAAAACCCTTGTTTTTCAAAGCCCTCCAACTGCTGTAGAA
>CAYSIH010000233.1:0-2898 GCA_964431005.1 uncultured Sphaerochaeta sp.
CAAGAGGTGATAAAGCCTGTAATACTTATCGATTGAAAAAGGTAGTTCCAGGCCGTCTTTATGACGGCCTGGCATGGTATCAGTGAGGTAGAACACCCTTTCGGATGATGATGCAGCCATATTTTACAATGGAGCCGGAGACCACCACAGCATAGGCCCTCTTCGACCGTTCGTAGAACTCTTCGCGCTCGATCTTTTTGATTTTAGGAGCATCCGGCCAGTGTTTGTCTATCACAGCCTGGAAGCTTTTTTCAACGTTTGGGTCTGCATGATCGCCTTCGGTAGGCTGTAGCATAACCGCAGGATCCTCTACATAGTCATCGAGGTTCATGAGGCGTAGGATTCCATCAAGCAAAGCCTCAACGGTGACTCCATCAGCTCGGATGCAACGCGAAGATTTTGTAGATCCGGGATAGAAAGCATCCACAAGCACTATCTCATCTCCATGGCCCATGCGAGCCAATGCTTCCAGCAGTTCTGGTCCAATGACAGGGGAAATTCCTATTAGCATATGTACGCTCCTTTTGTGTTGTTGAATATAACCTTACTTACATGATAAATCTGAAATATGCTGGTGTCAAACTATTACAGTATAAATAAATGAAAATCTGCAAGGCCCATGCCTGCTAGTTTTTCCTGAATGCCTCTGCATTGAGATCATACCGATTCATCATGTTATATACCGTCCCACGGGAGACGTTGAGGGCAAGGGCGACTGCACGGATATTCCCTCCCTCTTCCTCCAGAACTTTGACAAGGCTGGCTTTCTTGATGTCTTCGATATCATTGGAAGTGTTCCGATCCCCTGGAGGTTTTCCCGAAGCAGGTGACTGCTGATCCGTAGGGAGGGTTTCAGTTTTTGCTCCAAACAGGGTAAGGGGAAGTTCGTTGACAGTGATGATGTCACCCTCACAGATGACCGCAGACCTTTGTATCACATTTTCCAGCTCTCTGATATTTCCTGGCCAGTGGTAGGATGTAAGTATTTTGTAGACTTCAGGCTCAATATGCAACGGAGGCTTGCCGAACTGCTCCTGTGCTTTTTTGAGAAAATAGTCGGCTAGGGTTATGATATCTTCCTGACGTTCCCGTAGTGGGGGAAGATTAATCGAAAGCACATTGAGGCGGTAGTAGAGATCATTTCGGAAGGTGGACTCCTGTACTGAGAGGGCGAGGTCCCTATGGGTGGCTGCGATGACGCGAACATTTATGGGAATGGGGTATTTCCCCCCAATGCGCACCACCTCTTGTGTCTGCAATACCCGTAGCAACACTGACTGCACCTCAAGGGGCATTTCCCCTATTTCGTCAAGAAATAGCGTACCTCCGTCAGCAAGTTCGAATTTCCCTAGGCTGCCTGTGCTTTTGGCACTGGTAAAGGATCCCCCTTCATAACCAAATAGCTCACTTCTGATAAGTTCGCGGGAAGTTGCTGCGCAGTTGATGGCGATGAACGGTTTGTTCTTTCGTTCGCTCGCATTATGGATCGCTTGGACCAAGAGCTCTTTGCCTGTTCCTGTCTCTCCCAATACCAGCACATTGGTTGAGTTTTTGCTCGCTAATCTGGCAATCTTCAGTGGCTGCTCCATAGCCTTGCAATTGCCTATGATGTCTGAAAATGTATAGCGGGCATTGGCTCCAGAAGCTTTATTTATGATCTCTCGCACCTTTGCTGATGCACGTACAAGGAGTATTAGCCAGATTCCTAGCTTGTCCAGTTCGACTGTAAAGGTCGAGCAGGTGATGTGCAGATACTTGGAGCCTACCTTAACTGCAATATCCTGCTCTTCGAGCATCCGGTTCTTGTCTTTTAAGGAGACAAAATCTATGTCTGATTTGATGAGCTCAGCGATATTCCGCCCTTCCCAAACCCCGGTGACCTTGAATATGTCCAGGGCTTGCTGATTGACCTGCCTGATCCAGCCCTCTTTGTCTATGGCTATAAGGCCGGTATCGACAAACTCAAGAAGGGTTTTTTGTTGCTGAATTACTACTTCTTGGTCACTGATGGTCCTTTTGAGCATCAGCTCCCTCTCTATGGCATTGGCGGTGGAAAGTATCATCTCAAAGAAAGGGACATGTTCATCTGCTGCATGTATGGGGCATGCGACGTTGATGCACCCTACTGTAGTGTTCCCTAGGTGTAGGGGAGAAGCAAAGCATGTCCAGACATGGTTGGATTTCCTCCAATGCTCACTGCCAAAAACCCGTACTGGAGTATTGGCCTTGAGCGTGAGCCCTATTGCATTGGTCCCTACGAGGCTTTCGCTATGGACAGTACCTTCATACGGATAGCTGATCTCCGGATAGGTGACTGGATTTGCCAGGACTTCTAGCACAACAGCATCACTGTCTACAAGGGTAATGACAATATTGTCGTTTTTCAGAAGCGTAAAGAGCTTATGCAGATAGGGAAGTGCGGAGCTGATAAGAGTCTTTACTTTGCGCCTTCTCAGGTTGAGCTCCTCGTCTGAGACCCGAATCATCTCAACAAGGAACGGGTCAGCCTTTGACGCTTTGGAGCGACGCCAAGAATCGCTAATGACTTGTGGCAAAGTGGAGATATCGCACTCTTTACTGCTTTGGACATAGCATTGCCATAACTCGAAAACCTTGCTTTCTGTCGTCACGGGGTAATCCTTCAATAACCCAAGTCATCAAACTGGTGCATAAGTTTGATCGAAGAGCTGGTTCCTATTCTTTTGACGCCCAAATCCAATGCTGCCAATACCCGTTGAGTTGTTGAGAAGCCTCCTGCTGCCTTGACCTTTGTCTGGCTGCCTTGCACTGTCTTGCACATGAGCTCTACCTGTTCAAGGGTGGGGGAGCCCAGATATCCAGTTGAGGTCTTCACAAAGTCGCACCCCTCTTCTGCACAGATGGTGCAGGCGGCGGCTA
>CAYSIH010000234.1:0-2897 GCA_964431005.1 uncultured Sphaerochaeta sp.
GGCCCTGCCTCAACACTGGTGGCGAAGTAGAAGCTGTTGTTCCATTGCAGTTCCATACGCAGGTCTAGGAGGGGAAGGCGCCTGTCCATGTTGTAGGACCAGTCTTGGGGAAGTTTGGTTGTATCGTTGTTGCTATGTGTATAGGCTTCCAAGGCTACTGTAGTGGAGAACCTGTGTGACAGGCCATTGGAGCCCTGTTTGGGTAGTGTTGTTTCTAGGCGGGAGAGGGCAAGCTCCTTGAGCTTGGACGTTGTTCCTCCATCAGGGATGAGCGAGAGGATCAGGGCTGCTTCAGAGGTGCTCCAGGGCCTTGCAGCCGAGGGGAGGGCCAAGCCATGCAGACGGTAGAGGACATCAGTCTCCTCATACAGTGGGGAGTGTATGTTGATGGTCTTTGGGGAGTATGGGCTACTGTATAGGAAGGAAGAGGTTAGCAGTATAAGGGAGATCCAGAGAAAAATTGACCGTCTGTTCATGGTTGGAATGTAATCCTTGTGGGTAAATGCTTATGCAAGTGTACCCTCCCTTTTCATATGTGGGAAGGGGATTGTTACTATTTTGTCACTGCTCTGGGTTACCCTCTTTCCTGCTACAAGAGAAAAGCGTTTTTCTTTTGAAGAAAATCTAATATTCTCTCAGGTAAGAACCATGGGAAGACCGTTTTGTCAGCGGGTATGATCAAGCTGCTATTTCTTATTCACTCTCGGTATAGAACAGCTTCCCCTTTTGTGCAAAAGCCCGCTTCTTAGCAATGATCAGATAGGATGCAAAGGATGCTACCATATAGAATGCTGATATGCCGACTGCTGCCCAGAAAAGGGTAGGATTGTTTTTGGTGACACTGAAAGAGGGCAGGTTTACGCTCATGACGAAGGGGATTGCCAGTATGAAAACAATACCCAGTGCGTACATATAATCAGTGGCTACAGGGGTTTCAAACTCCTTGTCCACTACCCTCAGCAGAGCAAGACCTGTGGGAAGGGTTCCTGTTGCTGTCCCATAGATGACAAGCATCCTGTAGAACTGATGGTCATCATAGATACGCGAGCAGTACCAGGGCAATACCACCAGTGTCAGCAGACTACCGGTGATGACCAGGGCTAGGATCGGCACCCAGTAGCCTTGCACTACGACTAGGGAGATGGCCCCAAGGGAAGAGGCTACCGTCAGGTCGACTGACAAGCCGCTGATACGGTTACAGGTTGCTGTGTCGATGGTAGACTCAACTTTGAAGAGGCGCATGAGCATCTTGACCCCTAGGGCGCAAAATGAACTGAATATGAAGTTGATGCCCCAAAGGCTATCGGCAAGGTCAGAGCCCAAGGGACCTATGAGGTCCAATACCCTTGTAAGGCCGGTAAGGAATGCCCAACTTATGAGGTATGTGCCCATCACCAGCGCTATATGGTACGTAAGGGAATCGAGGGATTCACCATCTGTGGTGAGATACGATCCTATCGGTCTTTTCGTAGTCTCTCTGCTGAAGAAACCTGTACGGATACTCCGCTGATCGATCTTCTGCCTATACCCCTTGGCGATCCAACCCCTCTTAATGCCTTGGTGAATGAGCATGACCCCTCCGAAACTACCAATGAGGAACCCTATGGCTGCTAGGGTAAGCCCTACCGAGGATGCTCCTACAAAGCCCATTTTCTCCCAGGTCATCCCTATCGAATAAGCCTGTCCCGGTCCCAATTCAAAGGCTAGGGGAAGTGAAAACCCAATAGCTGGTGATAGGGTGGGGCTCACCGTCGCAATGAGCAGGGCTGCTACCAATAGCCCAAAGAAGGCTTGCAGCCCATATTGGGCCATGACAGCGGTCACGTTTGCTGCTATTGCCCGGTTCTCTTTCTTCCTCTTGCGATTCTCAGGCATGACTCGGAGCATCATGGCAATAAAGGAGATATTCAGAAGGTGGTAGACTATCTCACCTAGAAAGTCACTTTTCAATCCGAGCATTGGGGCAAAAAAGTTATAGAACACCAACAGCAGTACCCCTGCAATGATAGAGGCTGGGATCAGGTAGCGCTGGAAGAAACGTATCCGTGCCCGCGCTAGGGCTGCGACAAGTAGGGCTATTGATATGATTCCAATGTGTAGGATGTAGTTCCAGTTCATAAGTTTTCCTTTTTGTCTTCTTGTGCGAATGCCTGCATATGAAAAAGCTCAGCATACTTGAGAGTGGATCCGTTTTTTTCAATCCTAACCCTATACAGTTTTTCACCATGGTAAAATTCCATAGTATTTTTAGCATTGATGATTATGGGTTGCATGTTTGAGAAAGAGAAAAATGAATACAGGACAGGGTTGGCACTTACCACCTGCATACCCTCACGCGTTATGGTGAGGGAGAAGTCCTTACTCAAGGTCAGTAGTTTGTTATCCTCACCTATCTGGAACAGCACCCCGCTGTCAGGGGGGAATATGGGTGTATCGGCTTGAGCGTTCCGCAGGTACAGCAGCAGTTGCCGTGCCTCCCAGTCATGCCACTCGGGTACATCCTTGAAAGGGTTGTTCCCCTGCAAGGGGGTAAATTGGTCATGGGCATCCAATCGAGCGGCCATGCTGCAATTGGTACAACTGATGATATCTTTTTTTGTTTGCAGTGTGTTGAAAACTTTGCAATCGGGACAAAGATACAGAGCTCGTTGCAACCCTTCTGCCTGGGCCCTTCCTTTGAACGGAATACGGGTTTTCTCCTGCCATCTGCGATAGGAAAATGAGAGGTTATCGACCAGGTAGGTATAAACCTCATTTTTTGGTCATGGAGGCGATGGCCTCCTTGGAGAGGGGAGGCAGTATTCGGATAACAGGAGAGCCAACTCTTTTTTTGTCAGCCCAGCGGGGTTTGGTTGCATAGATCCCTTCAAGGTTGACGATGATAAGGGGGACTTTCA
>CAYSIH010000235.1:0-2807 GCA_964431005.1 uncultured Sphaerochaeta sp.
CTGTCTGCTGCTCCAGTGTGTTTCTATCGTCTGGACAAATTCTGCCTGAACCAGTTTTCCCCGTGTCCGATTCCATAGGGAGTCATCGTTTCGTACGACAATACCCTCCGGTGGACCTTCCCTAAAAAAACTTTGTGTGCTGTGCAACAATTCCTGTAAGCTGTCAGAAGAATAAGAGCCCTTGGCAATTTGGGGAACAGTTTGTATCCCAATCTTTTGAGACCATGCATTTCTGCGGGAAACACTCCAGAACTTCTCTTCCACTTTGTCATAGATGTCAAAAAGGAGAAAAAAATCAGACAAGTGATTATATTGAATGGTGTGCCTTGCAGCACACCATTCCCCGAAAACAATCAGATTCTCAGTAAGATGAGACTCAATCTGAGGTGTGAATTGTCCCAACCAGCTATTCAATCTGCTAAATTGCCCTCGGTAAGGCTGCTCCAGATAAGAGCCTCGGTTTTGAAAGCGCAGTTCACCCTTCTCATCCAAAGAAAATCCGATGTTTGCCCCATCTACTTTTTCTTCAATGATAACTTCACCTGAAAGCAAATCCTCCACTTCGTTGAGTGATAGAAGCTTGTCATAACGAAGCTCACCTATTCCAAGCCATGTAATATGAGGGGTATGGGGAAACCGAAAAAATGTATTCATTACTGCTTTCGCCCCTGCTTTTCAGCAAACTTTTGACGAGACCACTCTTCAATTACCGGTTCCAAGATGAGCCCAAACCTGATCAACACATCTTCCCAATCATGCCAATCAGTATCACCGGCAAATGCGACACATCCTTCCCCAAAAATTCTTTTTGCTTCCAAAGCGGATGCAACCATTTTGCGATCGGCTTTATCATGAACTACTGAATCCAATTCATGAGGAATAATGCCATCACCATAGCAGTCGTATGAAACCTCTACATCATCAACAGCTGAAGTACTCCATTTATTTATGACAACTTGTCTACCGAAATCGTTGAAACCCAGTTTATTGCAGTACTCTTCATATATTTGCCACCAGAATCCAAGACCATTCTTGAAGTGCTGGAATTAAACTCATCAAGCCATAGCCAAACTTTCAAACGCATAGCCGGATCACGAGGAGTGGCATCGATATCTTTTGGATGAACAGGGTCAGCAGCACTGGCTGCAATCAACACATTCGTATCAACAACATATCTCGCCCTCATTCCTCGTTCCCCTGTTTACTGGAAAACATCAGTCTGGCCTGTTCCCGAGTCTCTCCCAGGGCATCCCCAAAAAATGATTCCGGCCAATTTGTCAATCTTCCATACTCGTCCACATGCAATTTCCGCAAAGAAGCTTGATTCAGCTTTCTTTCAACAAAAAACAAGGAACATTGGTCAAGAGATATTGATTTACGGGCGATCAAAGTCTGCATCCTTCGGAAAAGATGTTCTGAATGGGTCTCTATCAAAAATTGAATGTTTCTTTCCTGGCTTACTTCAACGAATAGCTCTGCCAAAACAGCTTGTGCCAACGGATGGAGATGAATTTCCGGTTCTTCAAGCAGGATGGTACTGCCTTCAGGGGCAAAATAGGCAAGAACCAGAACAGGGAGAACCTGAGAGGCACCGATACCTACATCACGAAGATTGGTTTCCAGACCGTCTTGCAGTATCACCACTTCATAGCGGGAAGATCGTCCGACCTGCTTCAGGCTTACTCGTTCAGCAATCCCCATGAGGCTCAACCATTTGGAAACAGATTTTAAGATATCAGGACCATCTCCACTCTTCTTGGTCAAATCACTGGCAAGAAGGATATCAACCGCCTTTTGCCCATCAAACCCCATTTCACCCGGAGTTGTCTTGCTCCACTGATAGTCCCGTTCAGGCTTTCGTCTCAGGGGACCAAGATAGAACAAAGTCTCCATTTCTTTCTGGATAGCCAATGAGATATCTTGCAACATTGAAGAATATTCACCAGCGTGCCGTAATGCTTCAGCCGAAAACCCGATCGAACGCTCAGGCGCCCAATACTGGCCTTTATCAAATGGTTGTGATGCATCATCCAACAAAAAAGAATATGCATCACGATTTCTTCGCTTGAATCTGAATTTTTTCTTCCCAGTACGCAATTCCAATGCATCCTGAACGACACCACCTCTTGCATCTTGGCGATACACCGAGTGAAATCTTACTTCCTGTATTTCTCTGTTTTCCCCGTAGAAATCAAACCATAGCTCGAACTGTCTTTCAGATGCATTTTTGTAAAGGATATCCTTAAAGGTTCCAAAATTGAAAATATCATGTAAGTCGTCTCCTCCCATATTCAAATGTATCATCCGGTCTGTAGATCGAACCGTTTGCTTCAAAAGGAGAAGACTTTGCAGAATACTCGATTTACCTGAGGAGTTTGTTCCTAGGAGGAGGGTAACGGGAGATAGTTTTATTTCACCAGTGTCTTCCCAGGCTTTAAAGTTTTTCAATCTCACCATCGATATCATAGATATCTCCTTTACCTATGTTAGTAAACACAATCCATTCGCTCCCCTACATACCGGACTGTCATGGTCCATTCCAATAGGAGACTTCAGCAGTTTACCACCCATTTCCCTGACCAATCAACTGTCAGATGTATCCCTCCCTCTAGTGGTTTCTCTGTCCTAGTAGATTGGAAGGTTATCTTAAATAATTCCTTTTATATGATAAAACTATATTGCCAGTCTGAAATAACCATAAGAGAATCAATAAGCTATAACCCTTCATCTTAAAAGCAGGATGTATCAGATATGATAGTGATGGCCGAAGTATACCATTGATATGCGTGTTGAAAACAGCAAGTTAT
>CAYSIH010000236.1:0-2784 GCA_964431005.1 uncultured Sphaerochaeta sp.
GTAGTTAACGACTCACGAGCCATTAGGGGTGGGTATAGTTCCGTAAAATAGCGTCCATCATGCTTGATCTAGCACCAATCGATGAAAGCAAGCGCTATTGATACAGGGAAGGTGTCCGAATAGCCAATGGACTTGCACAACGCCATGCCCATATTCTGTACTGTACCCAGAAGGGCTCTCGCCATTTTCATCAGGCTTCAGCAACCTTATGTTTCTGAGGCTTGTCTTTTTTGGGAAATAGGTCCTTGGTGATCTTAGACGCCAATCCTAAAAACTGTAGACCTATCATGACTGAATGCAGAGTAAAGATTCCACTGGGTAAAGGACAAACCAGCGCGCAGAGACACTTTTTTACAGCCCGTAGAGCACTGCCTCGCAAGTAAAAGCATATACCTTGGCAAGGAATTTGTGTCGGGGAATTGCTATATGGAACATCTCTCATCGATATCGCAGAGAGTTTTGTAACTGGAGAAAACCGTGAGTACTCCTTTTTCATCCATGCAGAAGGGAAAAAAGAATCCGAGACGAAAATTTCCTGTGATGGGCAACCCAATACTCTCTGGCCCATTGTGCATATGAGCAAAACCCGAATTGTCATCAATTTGCTCAATCTTCTTGATCAGGAGAGTACTCGGTGGAATAAAGGGAAAAATCCTCTGAAAAACGAGGTGTACACTACGATACAAATCCCCATCTACGCAACTCGGTTAAAGGTTTTCATATTCTACAGAGCTGTTTCAGGAATTGTAGGAGCCTCTGAAATGGTATGACACCCAGCTCTTCATTACATGATTTTACCAGGTTCACTTACGAAATCGTTCCGTATTCGTTCCGAAACCATTCAGAAATTACTAGGATTGATTCTTGGATCTGTTTTCTTGTGTGCCTATACCATTAGCAGTTCAACAGCCACATATGCAGTACTGCCATAGTATCCAGAATTCGTTGACCTTTCGAACCTTTTTCTTCGATGTATTCCCTTGGCAATCGCCCCCCCCATAAAGCTCCTTCTAGCCGTAGTTCTGAAAGAAAGTAAAATCAATAGTGAATTTTACATCTGCTTGCTGAAGCGTTTCCACTTGTCTTTTTATTCTCATTTCTAGGTGTTGAAAAGATTCATCATCAACAGGCTCCTGCCGACAGAGCTGGAAAGAAAAAAGTTTTGTCCGTTGGCAATCACCAACTTGCAAGGATCACTGTTAGGAACTTCAGATGCTAAGCACAGCGAAAGCGTTGGAAATATTCAATTTCTCGCAGATTCCCTGAACCAATTTTGACCATTTTTCCTACTTGGGAAAAATGGTTTTCGAGAACTTGACCAGCATTCCCATAAGCAGCGATGGCTTTTAGGATAACCCTCTTGAATGGATCCCAACTGGAATAATCAAGGACACTTTGCAAATCCCTTGCAAACCCCCATAGCCTCTGATGTGAAAACCTATTCAACAGCATTTGTATTTAAAATCCATTTCTTGGATGAAAATGTAAAAGCATTTGAGGTATTTCTATACGTAAAGGAGTCGAATTCGACTCCTTTACAATCCAGATCATTCATTTGGAAAAACTGTTCCCTTGGCCCTAGCTTGTATAGCCAACAAGGAGAATTAAGCCGATTAATTGGTACCAACCTACCAATTGAGTGTCGGAGTGCACTAATACGTCTGATGGCCATGTACCTCCAGCATTACCATGGAGGTACACTCTGTTTCCCGTATACCTGGAAGACTGGACCTTACTCCTGCATTGGCGTACATATATACCACGCTGCCCGCACATCCACGTTGACCACCCGCACCTCAGAAAAGCAGGAAGCGAGTTCGGTGGCACACCCCTTCATCTCCTTCTCAGCACTCTTGATAAAACGGAAGTAGTCACCACCCTCCATCCATTCGACAAAGGAGGTCAAGGCTGATCGCTTCTGGTTATAGTCGTAGATTACGACATACTCTCTGGCTACCCTGCCCATCTCCTTGTAGAGGCGTTTGCGCTCTGAAGGCTCAAGCCCATGGGCAACGTAGGAAGCTATGGCTATGTCGAAAGAGTCGTTTTTGAAGGGGAGCCCTTCAAGGACATTGGCTTGCATGAGGGTAACAGATTGGCCTTTGGTCTTTTTCCTGGCGATGGTGAGCATCTTCTCGGCAGGCTCGATGCCTGTCACTTCAAGGCCCTTCTGATGAAGAACCGAACAGAGTGCTCCAGTACCACACCCTACGTCAAGGATCGTATTGAAGCTTGGAAGATCAAGTTCACTCTGTACACGCTCCAGCACTTCCCTAAACTTTTTAGCTTGTCTGTTGAAGAAGAGGCCATATATTGGTGCTATGGCATTGAACAGGAGGTGATGGTCTTTTTTGCTGTTCTTCTGGCTCAAGATGGTCTCCTTTGTAGTTCACCCTCTATGCTAAACTACCCCTGCCCTATAGTACAGCAGGGCGTCTGCCCTGTTTCTCCTTAGCAAGGATACTGCCAGTACCCTTCTGAAACAACAAATCCAACCCTTTGTGCAGAGATGGAGAAGGAGGGCCCTCGCAAGCGAAGGCCCTCCTGAAATTCTAAACTAATCTACAGTAACTAACTATCCGATCTATCCAAACTGGACACTATTGTGTCCTCAAGCTTAGAGAACGCGGAAAGCGTCACGGCCAGCATACTTAGCGGTATCACCGAGGTAGTCCTCGATGCGCATCAGCTGGTTGTACTTGGACATGCGGTCAGAACGGCTCATGCTGCCGGTCTTGATCTGCCCGGTCTCCAGTGCGACTACGAGGTCAGCAATGAAGTTGT
>CAYSIH010000237.1:0-2750 GCA_964431005.1 uncultured Sphaerochaeta sp.
AGCTAACCCGCGATGGAAAGGTTGTCATCATCCACGATGAGACAGTCGACCGTACCACCGACGGTAAAGGTCTTGTATGTGACTTTACCCTTGCAGAACTGCAGAAACTCAACGCATCGGTCCATTTCAAACACAAAAGTGAGTTTGAGCACATACCAACCTTTGAGGAGTACTGCACATGGGCTAAGACAACAGGCCAGATCACCAACATTGAGCTGAAGTCAAGCATCATCTACTACAAGGAGCTTGAGGAGAAGACCCTAGCGATTCTCAAGGCGCATGGGTTGGAGAAGAAAGTGTTCTTCTCCTCCTTCAACCTGCTCTCCATAGCAAATGCCAAGGCCTTGGATGATAGCATTCCCTGCGGGGTTCTCGTGCCAGAATCAGGTCTGGTCAATGCAGGATACTTCTGTGACAAGTTTGGCTTTGAGTTTTTCCACCCTAATTTTTGTAATGTCACAGAGGAGTCTGTTGCCGAATGTAAGCGCCATGGCATCAAGACAAACGTTTGGACGGTCAACTCCATGGGCCAGCTCGAGCAGTGCTTTGCATGGGGCTGTGATGGGGTGTTCACCAACTACCCTTCAGTCTGCAAAGAGTGGATCAAAAGCAGAAGCCGATAGCCTGACTCCAGGCCAAGAGTACAGTATCAGCCAGAGGCGGAGACTCTAAATCTCCACCTCTGGCTTTTCCTTTCTTTGCATGAACAGGTGACCTGTTTCATAGCTGCTGATCGCAATCAAACTCTTTTACTACCAATCCCAGTCTGTAAAACGCTCGTCGTTGAGTCTCCAATACTGCTGTGTATAGGCAAGAGAGGGATTCTCCTTGGCGTACTCAAAGGCAGAAAGTCCATCATAATCACTATTCCAGCCATTGGCTCCTGCATCAAGAAGCAGGTCTATCATCATAGGATCATCACTATAGATAGCTGCGTAGGTAAGTGGGTCCTTGCCATTTTCATCCTGTGCCGACAAGGAGGAGCCTACATCAATCAGATAGGTAATGGCTTCCTCATCATTAGTATTCTCTAAGGCATGCATCAAAATTGTCCTGCCGTGGGTATCACGGGCTTTCAGATCTGCTCCAGCTTCTACAAGCAAGATAAAAAGCTCCAGGGGAAGACGGTTTCTAGCTGCAAGCATGAGAGGGGTGTACCCGTCATGGGTTCTCCTTTGTACATCAGCGCCATAGTCAAGGACAAAGGCCAGTCCTTTGGGGGAGGGAGAATACTCCAAATAATAGAGCAGAGGAGTATATCCATCACTGCTTGTTCGGTTAATGTCTGCATCCCAGAACAGCAGTGTTTCAGCCGCTGACTCATTGTTGTAGATAAGGGCATACTCAAGCGCTCCAAGACCGTCTTCATCAACAGCAGACAAGTCTGCACCATCTTGAAGGAGACTGTTTATAACGGATGGTTCAAAATTGGTCTGCGCAGCAAGAATCAGGGGAGTCCTCTGACTATCTCCAAAGTGCGTTGCCCCGCCTTCCAGCAAGGCAGTGTAGACCCCATAGTTAGGGTTATCAGCAATAGCATACATCAGAGGTGTCCAACCGTAGTCATCCTCCTTATCAGGGTCCTCTCCCTTTTCGATCAGGAATCGTATCATCTCTGGATTTTCAGTATTTGATGCGGCAAAGTGCAGCAATCCAAGTCCCTCATGGTTGAGAGGGTCGTGCACTGCTCCCAAAGTGAAGAGCTTCTCTGCAACTGCAATATTGCTGTTGCTGTTTACAGCATGGAGCAGGGCACTCCAAAAGTCGTCATCAAGGGCAAAGAGGTCCTCTCCTTCTTCCACCAGGAGGGTAATGATCTCAGCGTTGGTGGTGTTGGATGCTGCATACATAAGAGGCGTCAGCCCAACGAACTCACTTCTGTCATGAAGTGGCTTATAGCCTAAAAGAGTCTTTACAACAGCAGGATGAGGATTGTTACTGACTGCATAAAGCAGGGCAGTCCAACCAAAGGAATCTTTTGCATTAAGGGGAAAGCCATACTCAAGCAAGGCGTCGATCAATTTCGGATGGGAGGAATTAGATGAGGCGAATATCAAAGGACTCGGCTCATCACTTGGGTAGGCTGTTGCTTCCAACAGCAGAGTCACCACCTCAAAATTAGGGTTATAGCTCAAGGCATACGGCAAGGCTGACCAATCGACATAGGTACGGGTACGTGGGTTGGCACCAGAGGAAAGGAGTGCTTTCGTAACATCGGCATTAGGATTGTACCTCGCGGCATGCACTAAAGCGGTCCAGCCCATGTAGTCAGTTGCCTCTACATCAGAGCCGAGGGCCACAAGATCGTAGATAAGGCTGCTGTCATCCATCTCGCTAGAGGCGATCATCAGCAGGGTACGGTCATCTTCATCACGTTCTTCAATGTCAGCTCCCCTCTCTACGAGCAGTTTGACCTTATTCCCTCCTGTCCCATGGAGCAAAGCCATGTGCAACGGAGAAAAAAACAAGTCATCCAGTAACAAATAGCTTGCTCCATGAGCAAGCAGGGCTTCGGTCATGGCAAGGCTGTCATTGTAGCGTAGGGAAAAATATAGGGCGGTCCAGCCAAAATCATCCTTGTCGTCGATACCCAACCCAGCATCAAGCAGTACTTTGAGGACCTCAGGATTGGAGTTGTTCTTCGCTGCTGCCATAAGAAGGGTCATCCCTCCGTCGCCCTTTTCAAAGGGGTCATGGCCAAGTGATATAAGTGTGCGGAGCACCTCAGGGTCCTTATTGTTCCCTGCTGC
>CAYSIH010000238.1:0-2748 GCA_964431005.1 uncultured Sphaerochaeta sp.
GAATATTCCAAGAATAATGAATATTCTTTTCAATTGCATGAATATTTATTTCATACTATACTAACCAAAGAGACAGTGGAGGGACCATGGAAGAAGTCAGTGCTATCTATACCATTCAGAGCAAGTATGAGAGTCTGAGTGTCAAAGAGAAAAAGATTGCTGACTTCATCCTGAAGCACCCCAAGGAGTCGGTAAACCCCAGCATTGAGGAACTTGCCGAAATGATCGGCATCAGTGAATCTACAATGGTCAGGTTTGCCCGCAAGCTAGGATATACAGGCTACCAACGCTTTCGTATTGCCTTGGCCAGGGAGACCATCCCCTCCAATGAACAGGTCTTTGAGATAGGGGTATCCGATCAGGAAGACCCTATCGACACCGTATTTAAGAATGCCCAGGACACCCTTACCGAAACCTATAAAAGGATCAGCCGCGATGCCCTACACCAAGTGGGAAAACAATTTTCAGAAGCAAGAAACATCTACCTGGTGGGCCTAGGGGGGTCAAACATCATTGCCCTTGATGCTTACCACAAGCTTATCCGTACGGGTCTGAACTGCAATTATGCTACAGATTATCACATGCAGCTAATGCTTGCTTCCCAGTCATCAGAAGAAGATATAGCCCTCATCATCTCCCATACGGGATCAGGGTATGATACTCTTGCCATAGCGGAGGAGTTCAGGAACAACAGGTGTCCCCTTGCAGTACTGACCAGCAACAGCCGTTCCCCTTTGGCAAAGATGGCCCAACATGTACTGCATGTCACCACTAGCTCAAGGCAAATGGTTGCAGAGTCCTTCTCTGCACGAATAGTGTCCTTGACTGTTATAGATATCCTCTATGTGGAGGTCCTGGAACAGATGAAAAACCAAGGAGTCGAGAATTTGAACAAAATGAGAAATGTCATCGCAAAAAGACGTATTTGAATTGAGGAGAAAATACTATATGAAAGCATCTATCGGTTTGATCGGTCTTGCCGTCATGGGAGAGAACCTAGTACTCAATCTTGAGAGCAAAGGCTACAGTGTTGCTGTTTACAACAGAAGCACTTCCAAGGTCGATTCCTTCATGGAAGGTCGGGCCAAAGGAAAGAACATCGTAGGGACACATAGTCTGAAGGAGCTTGTCGCCTCCTTGGAAACACCCCGAAAGGTTATGATGATGGTCAAGGCAGGCAAGCCTGTCGATGATACCATTGAGACCCTCATCCCCCTTTTGGAACAGGGCGACATCATCATAGACGGGGGGAACTCCAACTATGAGGACTCCGACCGGAGGATGGCCTTGGTCGAAAGCAAGGGCCTGCTCTATATTGGAACCGGAGTTTCCGGTGGTGAAGAGGGAGCTCTGAAAGGACCCTCCATCATGCCCGGTGGCTCAAAGAAAGCCTGGCCTGCTATCAAGGAGATGTTCCAGGCAATATCAGCCCATGTTGATGGAAAGCCTTGCTGTGACTGGATAGGACCCGGTGGTGCCGGGCACTTTGTAAAAATGGTCCATAACGGCATCGAGTATGGTGATATGCAGCTCATATGCGAGGTATATGACCTCATGCACAGGTACTTGGGACTAAGCAATGCCGAGATGCAGGAAGTGTTTGCCACCTGGAACAAAGGCGAGCTTGACTCGTACCTCATTGAGATCACAGCCGATATCCTTGGCTACAAGGATGAGGACGGCTCCCCCCTTGTCAACTCCATCCTCGATACTGCAGGACAGAAAGGGACCGGCAAATGGACTGGCATTGCAGCACTGCATGCTGGCATCCCCCTCACCCTTATCGTAGAGTCAGTCTTTGCACGCAGTGTAAGCAGTCAGAAAGACGAACGTGTTGCTGCAAGCAAGGTCTTCCCTCCTAAGAAAATTGAGCTTACCCATGAGAAAAAGGCTTTTATAGAGGAGTTGGGGAAAGCACTCTTTGCTGCAAAGATCATCTCCTATGCCCAGGGCTTCTCCCTGATCAAGAGTTCTGGTGCGAGCAACAAGTGGGACTTGGACCTTAGTAGCATAGCGCTCCTGTGGAGAGGGGGATGCATCATCAGGTCGGCATTCCTGGATGAGATCAGCCAAGCTTTTGAAAAGAAGGGAGAGCTGGACAACCTGATCATGGACCCCTACTTCACCGAGATTCTCAATGCAAACCAACAGAGCTTGCGTGACGTGGTAGCAACCGCCGCCCAAAATGGCATTCCCGCCCCCTCCCTTTCAGCAGCCCTCTCCTGGTTTGACAGCTACCGAAGCGAACGCCTTCCTGCAAACCTGTTGCAGGCTCAGCGTGACTACTTCGGAGCCCATACCTATGAACGGGTAGACAAGGAAAGAGGCGAGTTTTTCCACACTAACTGGACAGGACGCGGTGGTGATACGGCCTCTACGACGTACAGCATTTAGTGGAGAAGTATGCAGAGGACTTGGAGACCCAAGAGCAAGAATTACACATAAGGAAGCAGAGGTAAATATGAAAGCACTGGTAATGACCGAATACAAGAAACTCGAGTTTACAGATGTCCCTAAGCCAAAAATAACCTCACCTACAGAGGTATTGGTCCGCATCAAGGCTGCAGCTATCTGTGGCAGTGATGTCCATGGCTTTGATGGATCGACACTCAGGCGCCAACCTCCCATCATCATGGGCCATGAGGCAAGTGGTGTCATAGAGGAGGTAGGCTCCTTGGTAAAGAACTTTGCAAAGGGTGACAGGGTCACCTTCGACTCCACCATCTGGTGCGGCATCTGCCCTTTCTG
>CAYSIH010000239.1:0-2734 GCA_964431005.1 uncultured Sphaerochaeta sp.
TCTTTATCATGGCAGGTTGGACACCCTCAACATCCCCATACTTGAAGTCCCAGATTGTGATTTCAGTAGTACCTTTTGCCTTAGAAGCTCCATCTTCTGTGTTTCCTTTTGCCCATGCCACCATAGTCAAGGACAGTAGAAAAACAACGAAAACAACTTTGATTCGAACCTTCATACATTCCTCCTATTATATGCCAATTTTAAGGTTGGCTAATACGCAATGCAAATCTAGAAAACCGTTCGGCATGTCATGTGTGAGCTACTTGGTACATCAACCTTCCAATGTTATTGGTCTTTGCATCAGATGCAATTCCGGCTTGTTCTAGTATGAGGTCATGAAAAATCCTAAGAGTGGTCCTATAACTGTATAAGCGCTAAACCGAAAATTATAAAATTTAATTTAACCGCTTAAACTATAATAAGACTGGCTTCCTGTATTTGTCAAGAAGAATAAATGTGTTCGCTTCAGAAGGGTCGCTTCAGAAGAATTGGAGCGTAAGATTGCATATCCCGAGAAAAACCAGCGTAGGAAGGCAAGTCTAATTAGAAAAGAATGGCTTGGGACCCAATAAAAAACATACCCATTTCACCAGTGGGATATTTGTGGTATTCATTTTCACTGCTCAGGATTAAACGAGCACCAGAACATCTCCAGTCAAAATCCTTTGGCTTTGGAGTTGGGCAAGAAGTGTAGGGGGCCATTGCCATTGGGCAGAAAGCGAGGGTGGGGGTAGTTTTCTGAATTCTGGGATGATTGACTCAACAAGACCGATTACCTGTAAACAGCCACCCTTGTGTTGAATCATATGGGTTTCTCGGCAGGTTCAGAATCTTGCTGAATAACTTTATAAAGAAGATTGGACAGATAGTAAGGAATTGATGCACTTTTCAATGCCTTACGTACTTTCCCTTTCAACCAAATGAGTCTGGATAATTGTATGTGAAGGTTGAATTCGCTTTTTTTCTATTACATCGACCAACAGTTCAGCAGCCTTGGACCCTATCTCGTAAGAATTCATATCCAGACTAGTGATTGAAGGGGCATGTATTCGGGTGATCATAGTATTCCCTGCACTGATTACTGCGATTTTTCCAGGAACATGAATATTCTTTTCCTTTAAAGCGCGTAAAACACCCACTGCTATTGTGTCGTTAAAGGTAATGACGGCAGTGAAATCAGAAATTTTCTCTATCGTCTGCTTAAAAACCCTGTATCCTTCCTCTTCCAGCATTTGAACGTTTAGTATCCAATCGTTGCTATAGTTCAATCCATTATCATGATATGCCATCGCATACCCGGCTTCTCTTTTCTCGCTCTGGGTATATTTTGCAGATCCATTCATCAGGATAATTTTTCTGTGCCCTTTTTTAATTAGATAATTTACAGCCGCATAATACCCAGCTGTTAAGTCCGCATCTACATAAAAGGAATTCTCGCGGTCATCAGGAGTCCCTATGACTACATAAGGAATCTTACATTGTATGATATGTTGTATGTATACATCATTAATCCGAGGGTTCATGATTAAAGCGCCATCTATTGGCTGGGTAAGGTTCAGATCTGGATGATCCTTATTGTTTTCATCCAAATAATCAGCATACAAATGAATCTGATATTTCTTCTCATGGAGAACATCGAGGATTCCTGCAAGAATATTATTGAAAAAGTAATCTTCACGAATATTTTGAGTCGGTGAGGCATATAGACCCACCGTCCATGTTTTACTACTGGCAAGATTTCTAGCAGTAATGTTTGGTCGGTAATCTAATTCCTCAACAGCTTTCAGTATCTTGTCTGTAACCTCTTGGCTGATTTTTCTTTTGCCTGAAAGCGCATATGATACCGTTGCCGCAGACACACCTACTCTATTTGCTACAGTCTCAATTGTTACTTTCGGCATATATTCCTTAAAACCTTTTGTTAAACGCTTAAATGAGTCTATGATTAAACACTAATTTCGTCAACACTTTTTCTTTCTGAAATATTATAGCTAAGAAACAACGCTGTCCTCAGGCAGGCTGAGATATGCTTATACGCTGACTAGCAAAAAGCCATGCATATTGCCATGTGTCAAAAAAGAGGTGGTTTCACATTACGTATAGATTTGGAAACAATAATCGCAAGTAACGGATAGCTATGGAATTTGCTTCTTTGTATGGGGCATTTTTTCCTACAATTTTCAGAAATTATATTTGCCTTTACCATAGGCTATTACTCTTGACAGTACAGGATAATCTATCTATGTGTATATATGAACAAATGCTCACATGAAAATGTGTCTATATATCTAAAAGGGGGTGGAAAACAATGGCTGAAATACATAATGCAGACATAAGAGAGTGTATAACGCAGGCATTTGCATGCATACAGACGAACAGGACCAAGAGTCAGGTTTTCAGTCCTTCCTCCATTGAGGGAGTGTTATTGGAGAAGTAGGAAGGAAGGCATTAAACTAATCCGTTCAAAGTTTGAAAAGAAAGGGTAACGGTTTCTGGCGTGTTAACGCTTAAATTATGGCAATAACCATACAAATCAAGAACGGCAAACTCGAAGTAATTTCTTGCATATAAGATTTGTCGTCGTTACGTGTATTCTATGAATGGTTCAACGCAAATGATTTGATGCTCCATGCTAACAATATATTTGCCTGTAGGCCGTCCACATAAAGAATAGCATACCATAGCCTTAAACCCACAGGTATGCCGGCAGGAGGGGCCTGATCTGTATTATTAT
>CAYSIH010000240.1:0-2725 GCA_964431005.1 uncultured Sphaerochaeta sp.
TTTTATCCGGAACTGTTCATAGATACCTTCAGCTTTCTTGGTTGCATCTTCATGAGAAATACGTCCTTTCCCCTCAAGCACTTTTTGGCGGTTGTTGGTGAGAAAGGTATCTGTTTCCTTAAGCCAGTCAGCCATGCTCACAAGCACCTCGTCCTCCGCCATCAATTCGGCATAGTCAATAAACATTGTTACAATACGATTTAGACGTGAAAGTTCTTTTTCGCTAAGATAATTTTTCGCCACAGATACGTCCCGCTTGATAATTTTGCCGTCTGGTGCGGATTTCCACGTCGTCAGTCCCATGGTCGGATGTTCAAGGCTTACACGGCCAATGATAAGTTCAGCAGCAGTTTTCCCTGTAATTGCATAGTGCAACTTATTCTGGACAAATGCGTAAAACTCCCTCGTCAAATCACTATTCTTATCATAATCGTAGCTGCATTGCTCAAAAATATCCGCAATTTTCTGGTAGGCACGACGTTCGCTGGCACGTATTTCACGGATTCGCTCCAATAACTCATCGAAATAGTCACGCCCGAACGGTCTTCCGTTCTTAAGCATTTCATCGTTTAAGACAAAACCCTTTTGGATGTATTCCTTGAGAGTATTTGTCGCCCATTGACGAAAACGTGTAGCTTTTTTGGAATTAACTCGATAACCGACGGCAATAGCCATATCCAGATTGTATAAGATAATTTTACGGCTTACCTCGCGACTTCCCTCAGTTTGAACTATTAAGGAATCCTTAATAGTTGCTCCTTCATCAAGTTCGCCCTCTTCAAAAATGTTTTTACAATGGATATTGATATTGGCAACGGTTGTGCCAAAAAGCTCGGAAAGAGCCTTTTGCGTAAGCCAAAATGTTTCATCCTCAAATCTCACGTCAACAGTCACATTGCCACCGTCAGTTTGGTATAGTAGTATTTTTCCTTCATTATCAGGCATAGTGATCATTCTCCTGAGTTCAAGTCTATTTCATTAACCCTCAAGTCCACAGGACCTGTTCTAAAGCCTTTCCAACAACACCACCGTCTCCACATGCCTGGTATGAGGGAACATGTCCACCGGCTGGATACCTCTCACCTGATAGGGACCAAACCTCAGCACATACCGTAGGTCACGCTCTAGGGTATCAGGGTTACATGAGACATAGATAATCTTCCTTGGGCCCATCTTCAGGGCGGCTGCGAGGAATCTCTCGTCGCTGCCGCTACGGGGAGGGTCGAGGAAGAGTACATCACAGCTCTGTTTCTGTTTGGCCATCTCCTTGATGTAGACCGAAGCATCAGCACAGATGAAATCCGCATTCTCAAGCTTGTTGGCCTTGGCATTGCGCAGGGCATCATCAACAGCATCAGGGTTGGACTCTATGCCCAGCACCTGCTTCACACCCATGCTTGCAGCGATAAGGCCAATGGTTCCGGTCCCGCAGTAGGCATCGATGACACTGTCGTTGGAGGTAAGCTGTGCCATTCTCATTGCGATGGCGTACAGGATCTCAGTCTGTTCGGGGTTTATTTGGAAAAAGGACTTGGGCGAGATTCGGAAGGTAAGGCCACAAATCTTCTCCTCTATATACCCTTTCCCATAGATAAGCTTCTCAGGGATTTCACTGAGGACCATGCTTGTCTTTTCGTTGTTCATATTCAAGGATATGGTCGTTATCTCAGGATGACGTTGTCGCAGGATGCTGATAAAGTCATTCTTATTAGGGATCGGCCACTGACCGCAGACCAAGACCACCATAGCCTCCCCTGTGAAGCGGGACACCTTGACCAGGACATGACGGATATACCCCATCTGCTCATCTTCGTCATAGGGGTCAATGCGGAATCGGTTCATCAGGCTTCGTACAGTACCAAATATAGCGTCAGCGACAGGATGTTCGACCAGACACTCGGTGACGGGGACAATATAGTGAGTACCTTCACGGTAGTTACCACTGATGACCTTGTGGTGATAGTCATATCCGAAGACAGCCTGAGCCTTGTGCCTATAGTGAGTAGGATCCTCCATCCCGATGATGGGGGCTATGGGGCCAAACTTGCCCAGTATATCTTCAACGAGCTCCTCTTTGAACTCCAACTGTATGGGATAAGGGTAGGACATGAGGGCACAGCCCCCGCAATCCTTATCCAAAGGACATTTCTTATAAGTATTCATGACTCCTACCGTGACCGCAAAAATGAGGTTTGTCAATTGTCTTTCCCTCTTCCCTATTGTATGCTTAGCGTATGAAATACGTACGATTCGCCTACCAAGGCACCACCTGGTACGGCCTCCTAGAAGGGTCAACCATTGAGGCTATCAAGGGCACCCCCTTTGGTGAGTACTCCCCCACTGGGAAAACTTTTCCTCTGGATACGGTGGAACTGCTTACTCCCTGCGACTTTTCCAAGGCCATCTGCATAGGGCTCAACTACAGCGATCATGCCATGGAAATCCAACTGCCCATCCCCACCGAACCGGTGGTATTCATGAAGCCTTCCACATCAGCACTAGCTCATCTTGGAGTCATCAAATACCCCAAGATGTCCCATCGCCTCGACTATGAGGCAGAGCTGGCCATTGTCATCGGCAAGAAGGCGAAGGATGTTCCCCTTGTGGATGCAGAGAAGTATATCCTGGGTTACACCTGCGCCAACGACATAACAGCAAGGGACCTGCAACCCAAGCAAGGGCAGTGGACAGTGGCAAAGAGCTTTGACACCTTCTGTCCTTTCGG
>CAYSIH010000241.1:0-2707 GCA_964431005.1 uncultured Sphaerochaeta sp.
GAAGGACATGGGTGGAGATGGCCAGGATGAGGAAGAAGAGCAACAACAGGAATGCTATGTCTGTCATGGCTGTAGGGGCTGCTGAGCGTTTCTTTCTCATGGGGCCATCACCTTTGTCTTTTCTATTTTCCCTAGGGAAGGGATTGTAGCTGTCGAGCCATCAGATAAGGTTAAAGAGAGCCCTGCGATCTGTCTTTGTTCGGTTAGGGAGAGAAGATCGACCACCTGTTGCCAGGAGGTCTCTTCTTCCACACTGAGGTGGAGGGTTGTACCACTTGTTAGCTTTTGTGCAAAGGAAAGAGGGGTATGGGTTTCTTTTTCAAGCACTACTGTCCCTTGTTGGGTCAGTAGGGCTTGTACGACTATACTGTCTGGCTGAGGTGCTGTTGCAGCTCTTGTGTGCAGGGCAATGCTCTGGCTGGTGTTGATACCTGCAAGCAACAGGAAAAAGATGATGAGAAGAAATGCAATGTCGCTAGGTTGGCCTAGGTCTCGTCTTTTTCGCATAGGGCTCCTGCTGCCATGTCCAATAGGAAGCTGAGAATAGTAGCAATTATAGATACGATGAGGCCGAAGGCTGTGGTAAACAGGGCTTCATACAGGCCTGAGGCAACAACTTGCAGTTGTACCGATACTGCTTCCGATACTGACTTGAAGGCGTTGATCATCCCGGTTACGGTTCCGAGGAACCCTAACACGGGACTGATCATAGCCACGAGGTCAAGCACTGAGAGAGGCCCTTCCAACTTCTTAAGGGGAAGCCTCTCCCCTCGTTTCCAAAGCAGAAGAAAGGTAATGGTCCTTTCCAGTGCTATGATCACAGTTATTACCAAAAGGGCATAGAGCGGCCACATGACCGCTCCTCCCTTCTGCATAAGTGAATAGAGGTTCTCTGCTTTCATGCTAGAACTTCAACTTCCCGCCAAGGCGGATCTTGGTTCCAGGCATTGGGTAGCCATTTTGCAACTCATACGACGCATTGAGCAGGTTGTCGATGGCAACATAGACTGCGAGCTCTTCAGTAACCTGAGCGTTTACACTGAGGTTGAGGACGAAGATATTTTTGGCAGTAGGAGAGTTTGTTTTTCCAAGATACTCCCCGCTGAGTACAGCATCGAAGATGTTGTATGCGAAAGAAGCTGAAGCCTTGGCTGTATGCTTGCGCACATTGCTTACCTCTTTGTTATCAGAGAAGGTCTGGCCATTGGACAGGTCATAGCTCTTGTTGTACTGGTAGCTTGCTGAGAGAGCAAACATCTCGGTCAAATCGAGGATGATGGCTTGTTCTGTGCCAAAGTAGACGCTATGCCCTAGATTAAAAGGAAGCCAGGTCCAGCTTCCTGGGGCAATAGGAGCCCAGATGATGGCATTGCTGATATTCCTTCCAAACAGAGACCCTTCATAGGTAAGGGGGCTAAGTTTTGTACTGAAGCCCAACTCTCCCTGCAGGCCTTTTTCAGTCTTCAGGCTGCTGTTGCCAGAACCTGTCCAATAGAGGTCGGTGAAGGTAGGTGGGTTTTCTGCATAGCTGAAGTTAGCCTTCAATGCACTCTCCTGGCCAAGATTGTAGATGGCGCCGATGGAGGCATTTGAAGAAAGGGCTTCCATATCGCTGAGGTAGGCCAGGTTTACGCTTGGGTGCAGGGAGAGCATGCCTTCAAGCAGGTAAATGCTGGCATGGGCGTAGAGGGCGGGGTTGAAACGTGTGTGCTGCCCACTTCCTGTGCTGTCCACATAATCAAAGGCAAGGTCGGCACCAGTAACTACATTATATGCCTCGCCGAAATTCCAGGATCCTTCCACAAGGAAGTTTCCCTTGTTTTTGTTATGGGTATTGTCACTGCCGCCTAAGTTGGCAAATGTTCTGCTAAAGCTGTAGTTGAGATCGACTCTTAGGCTTTCAAGTGTCTCTCCCAGATTATTGAGAGTTCCAGAGTTCTTGGTACTGAGGCGAATGTCCTCCTGATAATCATTAGGCGTAAGCCCGAATACATATCCACCGGGAAGGCCGAGGTGTTGGTAGTTGGCAAGGTTGTTTGAAGAGATTTCAATGTTTTCTCCAAAAGCTCTGCTTGCATTGACGCCGCCATGGACAGCATAGGCCCCAGCATTATCCCTAAGGGCTTTGACTGTAGTAGCATCTGTATAGGTATGGGCATTCTGAGCAACAAAACCACCTACATTGGCTACAAGGTTAGTCCCCGATAGGGTATTGGCATACGTAACATCAAGTTTTTGACTATCGACAAGTGAGAGCCAGTTGCGTTTGTCAGAAGCGCCATAGGCTTCAGGAAGAAATGATCCGTTTTCAATAGTGATTGTGAGGGGCTTCTCGGTCACAGAGCCCTGTTTGGTGATGATGTTTATCATCCCTCCGATGGCATTAGTCCTGCCAAGGTTACCTGATCCGCTTTTTACAATTTCAATGCGCTCGATGGTGTCGACAGGGATGATGGAAAGATCGACTGATCCATCATGGGTTGAAGAGAGCAGGACCCCATCGAGGAAGATGAGGTTCTTGGATGCGCTTGCTCCACGAATGACAACTGTCTGCAGAGCTCCCAAAGCCCCATAGGAGTTGAAGTTTGTACCTATCGCCTTATTAACAAGTTCCCCTGTTGATTGTGCATTGTACGCCTCGATCTGTTTCTTTGTTATGACTGAGACAGATGAGGAGTTGTTTGTTTCTGCTTGTGCGAATGCTACG
>CAYSIH010000242.1:0-2678 GCA_964431005.1 uncultured Sphaerochaeta sp.
TCAAAGGAGTAGCTGTCCTTCATGGTGAATTCACGGACCCTGATGAGCCCTGCACGGGGACGGGGGTCGTCACGCCATTTTGTCTGGATCTGGTAGACCAGTTGGGGAAGGCGCTTGTAGCTGTCAATTTCACTTCGGGCAATATCAGTGACCGCTTCCTCATGGGTCATGGCAAGTACCATGTCACGCCCTCCACGGTCTATGAATCGGCTCATCTCCCGGTCAATGCTGTAGAAGCGGCCGGTCTCTTTCCAGATGTCTGCAGTGTTTACCAGAGGCATGAGCATCTCTTGAGCCCCAATGGCATCCATCTCTTCGCGGATGATCTGGCTGATCTTCCTCGTCGCATTAAAGCCGAAAGGTAACAACGAGAAGACCCCGGCACCCATCTGGCGGATAAAACCTGCACGAAGCAGATATTCATATCCCTTGCTGTCGGCACTGTTTGGTGCCTCACGAAGGGTTTTGGAAAATACATTGGACATGCGCATATTCTTAGGTCTCCTCTTTTACTACAACAGTGCCCATTGTAACAAAACAGCCCTGCCTCCTCAAGGTATATGGCAAGGGAAGGTTTAACTTTTGGCATAATGCATGCTATACTCGCAATATGAATATCAGCCAATATGAGAAGGAACGCAGACAAGTTGCAGCGTTCATGACCCGTTTGTATGACCGTCAGCTCACCACTGCAAGTGGTGGAAACATCAGTCTTCGTATCAGCGATGAGCTGTTCTGCATCACCCCCTCTGCTTTGGACAAAGGTATGCTTACCTTTGAGGATATTGCGGTGGTGAGCATGGAAGGGAAAAACCTCACACCCGATCTCCCCTTGAGCATCGAGACTGAGATGCATCGCCTCTCCCTGATCGCCCGCCTTGATTGTAGGGCCATCGTCCATGCGCATCCTACCTACACCTCAGCCTTCACGGCTATCACCAAAGACGGCAAGTGCGCCATTGATACCACCATGATAGCCGAGTCCTTCTACATCCTTGAGACTCCTGTAATGGTTCCCTATCGCCTGATGGGTACGGTTAATCTTGCCGAGCAGGTTGCCATACAGGCATTTGACCACTCGGTCCTTCTTTTGGAGAACCATGGTGCTGTCTGCTTGGGAAAAACCCTGCTCGAGGCCTTCGACAAGATGGAGCTGCTTGAACGAGCAGCTCAGATGACCACCATAGCCATACAGATGGGAAGAGCTGGCTATGATGTCTCTACTCTTGACAGTGCGCGCTGTGACCAGTTGATGCGTATGAAATATGGAACCAAGTAAGAGAAGGCTTTGCTTGCAGTAAAAACACAGGAACCACTACCCAATATTGGTTAGGCCAGAGGATCATGAGTGAACCTCTGGCCCTGTTTTGGCCTGTTTATGTTCTCTATTGTTACAGGAGCAATTCATGATACAATCACCAATATGAAAATTCAATTGGAAACGATCCCAGTCTGGGATGGGATACACAGCAAAAGCGAATGCTATATCTGTGATCTTATGGTTGAGGCAGAACGCTATGCCGTCTCCTTCTATTTGGGAAGTTCAGTCATGAACCCTGAAACTAGGGTACGGGTCAATGAGCATGGGTTCTGCTACAAGCATGCCCAGATGTTGGTGGCAGCACAAAAACCCCAAGGGGTTGCCTTGATGACAGATACCTACCTGGCGATGAGCCGTGAGAAGTTTGAACGCTCTTTCAATGAGCTGTTGGGCGCAAAGGGTGCAAGACAGGTCAAAAAGGCGATCGAACACTTCAGCTCCGATCTAGCAAAGCGTGAAGAGGGGTGCCTCATCTGTTCATCGATGCAGGACCGTCTTGTGCGCTACTATTACACCACAGCATATCTCTGGGGTGAGGATAAGGAATTCCGAGAATCTCTTTCTGAAAGCAAAGGGTTCTGTCTCCATCATTTCCAGGGGTTGTTGCAACAATCCAAAGAGGCCCTTTCCTCCTCAATCCAGCCTGAGTTTGTCCGAGCCCTCACCCAATTGGAGCTGACCAATCTTGACCGCATAGCCAAGGATGTCTACTGGATGACCCAGAAGTACAAGTCTGAGAATATGGATAAGCCTTGGAATGGGTGTGAGGATGCCCATAAGCGGGGAATGAACAAGATGACAGGCAGAAGCCGAGTCATTGATCCTCTCCGCTAGGAATTTCGACCTGTTTTTTCTTGCGTCTTTTCTTGTTCTGGATGTTCAGTGAAAGCTGCAAGGGACTCTCTTTTCCTGCAAGTTCGCGTTGCTTTAACAGTGACGAGGTGTGACCGCTTCTGCTGAAGTGGTAGTAGTCGAGCCTCTCGCCGTTGGCATGATAGATGAGGATATAATCTTTCTGATGCAGGAACGCTACTCCCAACACAAGGGAGCAGCCTTCCTTTTCCAGTTTGTGCAATGTTCCTATCTGTTGTTTGCTCAGGTAGTCCTGGTTGAACAGGATGGCCAAGGGCCGACTCTTTGCCCTGTCATGCAGGAGGATATCAGCTTTGCTATCCTCTGCAAGGGCAAACAGGTCGACCTTCATCTTCTGAGGAAGGCTCAGATAGCTTTTGCTGCTTGTATCCAGGGAGAGCCCAAGCACCTTGCACAGGGTCCTGTGAAGATGGGTGGCGAAAGTATGGGCAATACTCACCTTAGCCTTTGGCCAGGTGAAGAGCTGTGCATCATCCTCAATGAG
>CAYSIH010000243.1:0-2666 GCA_964431005.1 uncultured Sphaerochaeta sp.
TGTACAGCTTCCCATCGACTTCCATGTTATGCACATACTCCCGTTTGGAACCGAGGTAGTTGTAAACCATCTCCTGGAAGCCAAGACCTACCATGATGTCCTTTACCTTACGACCCAGTTCCTCTGCAGCAGAGAGGCGCCCGACTGTGAAGTCCTGAGGCATCTCAGGCTCAAAGTTACCTAAGCCGTATCCGATCATGATATCCTCAACCAAGTCAGCCGGATGAAGAAAGTCATTGCGGAACTCAGGCACTGTCGCATAGATGTTCCCATCGGAGTAGAAGGCGTAGATGCCCATCTTCTTCAGTGATGCGACAGCATCTTCACCGCTCATCTTCTCGCCAAGTGTCTTGTGGACCTGCGCAAGGGAACATGAGGTAGGCTCCTGGAAGTAGTAAGGGACGGTGATCTCTTTACCGAATGCAGTCTCTTCAGGGAAAATGACTTTTACGGGGAGAATATCAAAACCCAAATCGCTCATATCACACGCCATAATGTTGGCAGCGAGGAGCATATCAGGCAGGTCGGTTCCAGAAAGTTCGATAAAGAGCTCACTATCCCCCACTTCAACAGCCCCAATCCTTGCACTGTTGATGACAGGAGGAAACGAAAGGGTCTCCCCGTTGTCATCAGTGATGTAGGGATACAGAGGGCTGTCTGCTACGATGGGTCCGTACTCCTTGCCTTTGGGGTGTTGGTTGCATATCTGCCTGAGGGTCAGCTTCTCACTCATCCCCAAGGGAATAAAACTGGTCTTATCAGGATCGACACCCTTGTAGTGTATCGGATACTTGATCATTGAGGAGCGGTAGATGCCCATAGCTATGGTCTTGCGTTTGCGGCCAAAGCTAGTGCATAGCTTCTCTTGGCTCTGGATCATAGCCTCAAGGTCGTGTTCATCAACAGTATGCCCTTTTGCTGCAAACGCAACACTAAAAGGCCTGACCTCAGATACTGAAGGGTGCACATGCACCTCTCGACCCTCGTGGTCGAAAGTCTCGCTCTTGGTCGAACAGAAGTCATAGACAGGAGCCTCTACACCCCAGTACGCCTTCAAGAGACGGGCGACACCGGCAGCAGACCAGAGGTCGGGGCGGTTGGTGTCGTTGAGCTCAATCTTAAGAAGATCCCCATCATGGCCATCAAGTTCTGCCTTGGCAACGGGAAGAATCTCTTCCAGCTGGCTATCGGTGAGGGTTTTTCCCAGCAAGCCGTAGAACAGTTTTTCTGAAGTTTCAATCTTTGGCATTAGTTCCCCCTCCTTGTTCGAACACTTTCGATGTTCGGAGTAAAAAGTTCACGCAGGTCGTTGAGGCCAAGGTGCATCAGGGCCATGCGGTCAATTCCCAAGCCCCAGGCAAGAACCGGAACATCGATTCCCAAGGCTTTGGTCACCTCGGGGCGGAAGATTCCACTTCCTCCAAGCTCAAACCATCCAAGGACCGGATGCTTGATATGCACCTCAATGGAGGGCTCGGTAAAGGGGAAGTAGCCAGGAACATACCTGACCTCTTCTGCTCCGGCTATCTCCTCGGCGAACATCTTCAAGAGACCAAGCAGTGTCTTCAGGTTCACATCATCGCCGAGGACGATGCCCTCGGTCTGATAAAAGTCAGCCCCATGGGTGGCATCGACCTGGTCGTAGCGGAAACAACGGGCGACACCGAAGTACTTCCCAGGGACCTTTGCATTGGGTAGCTGCTTCGCAGAAAGGACTGTCCCCTGGCTTCTGAGGACCTGGCGACGGGTAAACTCATGGTCAAAGGAGTAACCCCAGCCACGGCTTCCGGTCTTCCAACCATCTTCATGGGTCTGGGCAACCTGACTGAGCCAAGGCTCCTCGATCTTCTTGCAATGCTGAGGTTCCTTTACATAGTAGACATCATGGATATCACGGGCACTGTGGAACTGCGGCATAAAGAGCGCATCACCATTCCAGAACTCGTTCTCTACCAAGGGGCCATCAAACTCCTCAAAGCCGAGGGCACAAAGCTTGTCCTTGACCCACTGCAGATAGTTTCCATAGGGGTTGTGTCGTCCGGGGATGAGACGCGAGGTTGGGGCATTGAGTGCATAGGGACGGAAGGTACCGCTTTTCCAACTGCCGCTTGAGAGCATCTCGGCGGTGACAGAGCCGAGCTCTTCTCCGGTGATATTTTTTTCAAAGATAGCTTTGCGGGCAAGGGCTCCCTGTTCGGTGAGCTGGTAGACGATATCTTCACGTTCGATCATCTTGAAGGGGGAGTTTGCAGCACCCCGTTTCTTGGAGATCTTCTGCATCGCCTTCTTTTCCTCTTCGGAAAGGGATGACTCGGAGATCTCACCATCGAGTCCTTTGGTAAGTAGGGAGGCGGCAACCTCAAGCTCCAGGGGAAGAAAATCGCTTTTCAAGGTGGCCTTATTCTCTTCGTTCATAAAGACAACATCAGATTTTGAAAGTTGCCCAAAAGCTGAACCTATCTCACTCTTCTCCAACTTGAGCTCTTCAGCTATCTCAGGAAGAGTCTTTGGTCCTTTGGCAAGCAAACCAAATATGCGTTGGGCAGGAGTGCCCTTCGCCTGTTGTTCTTTTCCGAACTCTGTAAGCTCATAAAACACACCCTTGGTGCGGCTTGTTTCGATCAGGTACCCCTTGGCACTCAACCAGCTGAAAGCCTGGTTGCACT
>CAYSIH010000244.1:0-2665 GCA_964431005.1 uncultured Sphaerochaeta sp.
TATACAGAGGAGAAAAAATGTCTATTTTGGCTAGAAATTGTGGCTTCATCCACTTCTCGAAATGTACCAGCAGTTGTGCCCTTGAAAGGGTTTTCAATCACTATCTGTTCCTGGTATGGGTACCCCTCCCTGTATGAGCACAAAGTATGGTCCCTGTAAATTTTGAGCCCTTTGATTTGTTTGCATGCATTTTGAGTCGCTATGCGACCACGGCAAGGGTTCATTGAAAAGGATAGTAGGGTACAACAGACGAGCAAAAAATCTACTGAAGTCGTAGATAAGTGAAGAAGAGCGGGAATCGCTCCCGCTCTTCTTCATATCTAGCATATACCCTAAAGCTCTTTTTAGCAGACCTTTTCAGAGTATGCCTTGATAGCAGAGGCATTGGTATAGCTCGTTACCTGACCATCTTTGAGCACTACCAAGGTAGGAGCCTGCATAATGGCATATGTTCTGGCAAGCTCTTTTTCCTGTTCCGCATCAATAACCTGGTAAGCAATGCCCGACTCATCAAGGAAGCGTCTGGCGATCTTACAGTTGGGGCAGGTGTGTGTGGTAAACAGCAAAGCCTTGTCCTCTTGTCCTTTTTCTTTACTCCCTTCGTTGATTTCGTAGAGCTTTCTTTCCTTGAACTCTTCGGCTTTCCCATCATTCCAGTTTTTCACCGGTCTATAGTATCCGGTAATACGGCTGTAGACCTCAGTTGCCTTGCCACAGTGAGGGCAAAGCGGCTGTTCGCCTACAAGGTAGCCATGGTCACTACAAACCGAGTAGATGGGACTGAGCGTATAGTAGGGAAGCTTGAAATTCGTTGCAATTTTCTTAACCAAGGCTGCAGCACTCTGCCAGGAAGTGAGGCGCTCGCCAAGGAAAGCATGGAAAACCGTGCCCGATGTGTAGAGTGTCTGCAGTTCATCCTGGATGGATAGGGCTTCAAAGATATCCTCTGTATAGTTCACAGGAAGGTTGGTGCTGTTTGTATAATACGGCGCCTTATCCTCACCTGTAGCTGTCCTGATAAGGGGGAAGGCCTTCTTGTCGTGCTTGGCAAGCCTATAGGTTGTTGATTCTGCCGGTGTTGCCTCAAGGTTATACAGGTCCCCATACATCTCCTGGTAGAGGGAGAGACGCTCGCGCATGTGGTTGAGCACCTCCTTGGTGAAATTCAGCCCTTCTCCTGTGCCGATGCCTTTCCCTAAGAATCTTGCATTGAGACAAGCCTCGTTCATACCCACCAGCCCGATGGTTGAGAAGTGATTTTCGAACGTACCAAGATAACGTTTGGTATAAGGGTAGAGCCCTGCATCCATCAAGCGAGTAATGACACTTCGTTTAACTTCCAAAGAGCGGGCACTGATGTCCATCAGCTTGTCCAAGCGCTTGTAGAAGTCCTCCCTATCCTGTGACAGATAGGCGATCCTGGGCATGTTGATGGTGACTACCCCGATTGAACCGGTGGATTCACCGCTACCAAAGAACCCACCGGATTTCTTTCTCAGCTCGCGAAGATCGAGTCTCAGGCGACAGCACATCGAACGAACATCACTGGGTTCCATATCACTATTCACATAGTTGGAAAAATATGGGGTTCCGTACTTGGCTGTCATTTCAAAGAGCAGCTTGTTGTTCTCAGTTTCTGACCAGTCAAAATCCTTGGTGATGGAGTAGGTGGGAATAGGGTACTGAAAGCCACGCCCTTCACTGTCACCTGCTATCATGACCTCGATGAATGCCTTGTTGACCATATCCATCTCTGCCTTGCAATCCTTATACTTGAAGGGCATCTCTACCCCTCCCACTATCGCTGGCAGCTGTGCAAGGTCTTCAGGAACTGTCCAGTCGAGCGTTATATTGGAGAAGGGGGCCTGCGTCCCCCATCTTGAGGGAGTGTTGACGCCAAAGACAAAGGATTCGATGCACTGCTTTGTCTCCTGGTAGGAGAGGTTGTCCGCCTTTACAAAGGGGGCGAGATAGGTATCGAAGGAGGAGAATGCCTGGGCTCCTGCCCACTCATTCTGTAAGATTCCCAAGAAGTTGACCATCTGGTTGCAGAGGGAGGAGAGGTGCTTCGCCGGTGCACTGGTGATCTTGCCAAAGACACCGCCAAGACCAACCTTGATGAGTTGGTTCAACGACCATCCGGCACAGTAGCCTGTAAGCATGGAAAGGTCGTGGATATGCAGTTCTGCATTCCTATGGGCATCGGAGATCTCTTGGTCGTAGACCTCAGAGAGCCAGTAGTTGGCCGTGATGGCACCACTGTTGGAGAGGATGAGGCCTCCTACACTATAGGTGACGGTGGAGTTCTCTTTAACGCGCCAGTCGTCAAGTTTCAGGTAGCCATCTACCGCATCCTTGTAGTCAAGGATAGTAGATTTCATATTCCTTACTTTTTCCCGCTGCTTGCGGTAGAGGATGTAACTCTTTGCCACATCGGCATAGCCTGCCTGCACCAGAACTGACTCTGCACTGTCCTGGATCTCTTCAACCTCTACTGTCCCATCTTTGATCTTCGGTTCGTAATCACTGGTAACTTTCAGGGCAAGAAAATCTATTATGTTGGGGGTAAACTGTTTATTCTGTGCTTCAAAAGCCTTTGTCAGTGCTGCCGCTATTTTCGAGATGTCAAAAGGGACAATCGAACCATCACGCTTGATGACTTGAT
>CAYSIH010000245.1:0-2649 GCA_964431005.1 uncultured Sphaerochaeta sp.
CGTTTGCAAAGAACAGGTTGTCATACCCTATCGTACTGAGCTCGCTCCACGAGGTACCGTCAGATCCTCCTGAGAGGACACGCTTCTGGACACCTCCGGAGCATATTGCCAGAAAGATACCGTTTCCATAAGCCAGCCCGTTACACATGGAGTATGCAGCGTTCAGCGAATAGGAGGAGACAGAGCCGACATTGCCTGTGGGGAAGGATTTCAGATAGGAGCTCCAGCCTACGACCATGCGTCCGTTGCCAATGGCCATAGGAGGATTATAGGTTGCTGTTGTGGAGATGCCCGAGACGCGCCCGACCGTGCAGGAGAGCGGATCATACAGGGTTCCGCTGAGCACCTGGCGCAGTGTGATGGTCTTGCCCTTGAAGGCGGCGTGGGCCAGGACCTGAGCTTCGTAGTCATTCCACGAGGTACCACCGTCAAGGGAATATTGCTTCTTGCCCGGGACTGTAGCCCCGGTCGAGGTGATCTTGGCCAGGTAGTTGGCCCCTCCCAGCTTGGCCGGTGCCTCGGTATAGGGTGGGATGCCGGCAACGGTGAAGGCCATCCCTGCATTTGCCGTGGTGATCGCCTGGCTCAACAGGCTCCTGTCCTTGTCCCGCTCGGTGGTGTTCGTGATATGGAGGACATTGGCGAAGATCTCGGAGACTTCCCCGCCCTCGACCCTTGTACCGATGAACGATCCGCCCTTGTGGGTCACCGCGTTTACGCTTACTTTCGTGATGAGATCTCCCATCACCGTCCCCAGGTCCCAGTAGGGGGTGCTTCCCAGCATCCCGGTGAAGCTCTCCCCGGTCCTCACCTCGTTGACCGTCCTCAGCACATCCGCATCGAGGCGCCCGATGCGGGTCTCGGAGAGGTCGGCGTTGCGGATGACCGTACCGACGAACTCGCTGGTGCCGTCACTGTTGATGATGAAGCCCGAGTTGCCGTCCCCGATCGCGCCCTTTCCCATCGAGCGGATGCGCCCGGTGTCTACAATCTGCAGGTCCTGTGTTGCGATGAAGTCTATGTTCGCAGACTGGGCATAGAGGTTCCTGTAGTAGGCATACAATGCCGTGGACGTCACCGGTATGTCCGCACCGTTGAGGATGACCGCATTGCCGCATTTGGACATGGCCTCAGGAAAGGATGTGGCATTCTGTGAGGTGAGGGGAATCCACGAGCCGCTTGTGAAGACCTGCGGTACATAGTCTGAGCCGGTATGCCTGACATAGCAGTCGCCCTCGATACAGTCCGTTATGGTACTGTTTCCAGCGAGGATCCCATAGCACCGTATGTATTCGGTCACATCGATGGCGGATAGGGTGAGTGTCCTGTTCAAGGTGCTCACCTGGGCGGCCTTGGTGTAGGTCAGGATGCAGGTGACGCAGATCTCATCCGGGGCTGTCTTCTTGGGTATGTCCAATGCGACCTGGGTCCCGGCATATTGCACCCCATTGATGATCCAGACGAAGGAAGGGCTGCCATACCCCTTGCAGTCTGCTGAAAGCACTATCTGTGTAGACCCGATGCTACGCAGGTTCCTCTCATACGAGGCCCTGTCCGAGGAGATCCCGAAGCGCAGCGAGTTGAGCAGGAGCGTATTGGCTCCCGCATCTTTCCAGGGGTCGCTGGTGGTGATATGGGGAGAAGCTGTGGTGCTGTCGCTCCACTCATACCGGATCCTGGTCCAATACTCATTGCCGTAGGTCCAGGGGCCCGGCAGATAGGCATACCAGAGGGTCTGGGCACCAGGGGCTGTCCCTTCGGCGATGAGGGCGAATTCGTATGTGGAGTTTGCCGTAAGGCCGTCTGTCCCATCGTCCCCGTCAAGACCCTTCGGCCCTGTCTCTCCATACGAGACGAAGCCTGTGGTCAGCAGTTCCGTCTTTGAAGAATTTGTGTAGACCTTGATGTCAAAGGCCTTGGTGGCGCTGTAGGCGTAGGACCTGGTGCCCCCGGCCATGGTGCCGCTTGCACCGCTGTCCGCCCAGGCGCTCCCGTTCCAGGCCCTTGCAAGGATATGGACACTGGGGGTGTACAGAGTCCCGTTCCTGTAGAAAGCGAGGGTCAGGGTACCGCTGGCGAGGCCGGACATGGTCATCTGCAGCTGGTACGAAGGGGCATCACTGAGGCTGGTCAGGGTATAGCTGGAACTGGTCAGTGGCATGGGATCTTCTCCTTAGCTTACAGAGCAGAAATAGGTGGCCTTCACCGTCACATCATCATGAGAGACTGAGATGGCCTTTTTCTTGGTGGTCACGATGGTCCCGTGCGCAACGGCTGTGGGGGTGAATGCGACAGGGGAGCCATCCTTGTCGGTCTTCGTCCAGGTGTAGGTGAGCGTCGTGCCGGAGACGTCGATCTCCACTCCGTTCTGGTACACGCGGCAAAAGAGGATCGTACTGCCGGTGCCGTTCTTGAAATAGCTGCCTGCGGTGGATTCGATGACACCCTGGTAGGGGTCGGTGACATCCAGGATCGACACGGCCTCGGTATCGTAGGACTTGTTGAAGGTGTCCGATGTTGCGTCGGTATCCAGGATGGAGCACTTGAACATCGCAAACGAGTCCACCATTGCAGCGGTGACGGCGAGGGTGGCCGAGGTGGCGCCTGCTACGTTGTCCCAGGTGGTCCCGTTGGTGGACTTCTTCCACT
>CAYSIH010000246.1:0-2645 GCA_964431005.1 uncultured Sphaerochaeta sp.
TTAACACATTCGCATACTAAGACAGTTGCCATACGTATGGGCTTCAACGCGAAGCCCATGCGTATAGCCACCCCCATGGACAATATGTAGGGGTGGGGAAGACTCTTCCCCACCCTACAATGTCCGGACAGCCTACTTTTTCATGTAGGTCTCGTAGGCCTGCTGGTTGATCGCAATCGCGCGATCGATGCCACGGCTCTTGAGTTCCTTTACAAACTTGTCATAATCCTTGTCAAAGTCGCTGGTTCCAAGCATCCAGGACTGGAACTTCTCCTCGACGTAGGGACGGATATTGCCCATGATCTTCTGGTAGGCAGACTCGTTTTCAGGGGTATAGCGCAGGCTGAGCACACCATCGGCATACGGGGCCTGATCAAAACGGAACCAATCCAAGTTGTCGTTATACAGCTTGGTGGCAGTGCGTCCGGCCTCGGTCATGAAGGCATACTCATAATCCTGGTCCTGCTGCATACCGATCCTGTACTGCACACCCTTGTTGCGAAGGTAGCCAAGGGGACTCATCTCGCTGTTCATGACGACATCGGTAAAGCTCTTCGTCCCGTCAGCATTGCGGACAAAGGTCTCTCCCTCAATGCCCCAGTTCATCAGCTCATACCCTTCAGGGGAGAAGCAGAAATCGAAGAAACGCATGATAGTGACAGGATCCTTAGCGGTGGAGGAGATACTCCAACCGACACCTGGGAACCTGCTGGTCCTTTCAACCCTATTGCCATTCTGATCCTTGGGTGGGGCAAATGCTACCATCTCAAAGCCAGGGATGGATGCAGCCAAAGTCTCGTTGTAGTTGCCGACAGAGACCCAGTCATGAGTCAGGGCACCCTGGTTGGCACTGAGCAGGACATCGCGGCTCTTAGGTCCTCGGGTAAAGAGCTCAGGATCGATAAGGCCTTCCTTATACCACTTGACGATATTCCTTACACCAACTTTGAAATTCTCTTCCAAAGGCTCGAATACGATTTTTCCATCTCGGACATAGAACTCAGTGGAGGTGTCCCAAAGATAGAGATACTCATCGGGCATCTTCCAGCCTCCACGGTCAAAGAGGGGAATCTCATCCTTAAGGCCATTGCCATTGGGGTCGTTGTTCCTGAAGGCTGTCAATGCCACATAAAGGTCATCGACAGTGTCGGGGATATCGAGGCTGAACATATCAAGCCAGTCCTTGCGGATCCACCAGAACTCTGCACTGTAGAGCTCCTGGTTCTTGGGTATGTTGTAGATGTTCCCATCCAGGGAGTAACAGGCGTTGCGAAAGACAATATCCTTGTCCATCGCTGCCTTGATATGAGGGGCATACTGGTCGATGAGGTCGTTCAAGGGGATAAGTCCGCCATCACGTCCGAGCTGCTCAAGCACGGAGACGCTCTTGAACCCGATCACATCGGCAAGGTCGCCGGATGAGAGCATCAGGTTGAAGGCCTCTTCCTCGTTTGAGTTGCTCTGGGGGATGATGCCGTTGAATGATACATTGGTCATCTCAGCAGCTCTCTTCCACACAGGCCAGTTCTTATCGAAAGGCATGTTGTTGAAGTTAAGGAATATGGTGAATTCCTTTGGGGTGGCACTGGCCAGGGTCCCGGTCAATTCCTGCTCAGCACCTTTTGTTGCTGGCGCTTTTTCCGAATCTCCTTTTGCAAATGCGCTGAAAGCGACAAGCAAAACAAGCAACACTACAAAAATTCTCTTTTTCATACTATCTCCTTTGGTGGGGTTACCACTAAATACAAACAGGGTAAAAATACAATTCACACTACACACAGCAGAGAAGTCGATCAGCCTTTGACAGCTCCGATGGTCATGCCGCTCTTGAAATACTTCTGGACAAACGGATAGGCCACCATCATCGGGATGATCGCAAGCACGATGATCGCATAGATGACAGTTGTCGGGGACGAGAGGGACTCAGCAGTGACGATCGCGGCCTCAGTCTCATTGACGACGCGATCTACGATCAGCTTCTTCAGCAGGACCTGCAAAGGCATCTTGCTGTCATCGCGCAAGAGGTTCATTGCCCAGAAATAGCTGTTCCACCGGTTGACCGCATAGAACATGCCCACCGTAGCCAGAGCAGGCTTGGATAGGGGCAGGTAGATGGTGGCGAAAATACGTAGATTGCTCGCCCCATCCATGAAGGCTGCCTCTTCCAGGGAGTCGGGAACCTGCTCGAAGAAACTCTTGAGGATGATCATGTTGTACGTATTTATCGCAAATCCGAAGAGAATGCCAGAGCGGGTATTCAACAAGCCGAAATCCTTGAACGTGATGAACAGCGGGATGATACCGGCACTGAACCACATCGTAAAGACTGCAAAGAGGGTAAAGAACTTCCTGAAACCAAGCCTTTTCTTTGAAAGGGCGTAGGCCATCGTAGTTGAGAAGGCCATATTAACCAACACGCCAAAGAGGGTGTAGAAGATGGTGTTCGCATATGCAATCCAAATCCCTTCCTTTTTAGCCGCCTGCACATAGCTGTCAAAGGAGATTCCCTTAGGCAGAAACACCACCGCCCCGCTCTCGACAAGAAGGGGTTTGCTCACTGATGCTATCAGGGTGTACCATAGCGGATAGAGCGTCACCACCGTGATGAGCAGCCCAAGGACGACCATCACAATGTTGAAGGTCTT
>CAYSIH010000247.1:0-2617 GCA_964431005.1 uncultured Sphaerochaeta sp.
GATGTTGCATTCCGTCTGGGAAGAAACTATTACCGCAGCCAGTCTACGCTACAGATTACGATCCTTGATCTCAAGACTGAAAAGGATAAGATAGAGGATGGCATATGATATTACCCTGCGAAAGACACAGTTCATTTCGTTTGTCAACAGAGTTTTGTCCAGATGCTTGACATGCGAGCTATGTTTGGGGCATTCTGTCATAGCAGTTTAGACCCAGTAATCGGGAGAGGGGGTGAGTAGTAATATATGGCATATGTAAAAGTTGACGATAATGAACCTTTGGAAAAGTCGATCAAGCGTTTTAAACGCATGGTAGAGAAAGAAGGAATCATCCGCGAATGGAAAAAGCGGGAGTACTTTGAGAAGCCCTCAACCATTCTTAACCGGAAAAAGAAAGCTGCAGCACGCAAGCAGATGAAGAAAGTTAGGAAATTGCACGTTTCCAAAAGTTACTAAGTATATATCCGCCGGATTTCCGGCGGTTTCTTTTTTAGTTCAAAATCTTGTTATTTGTGACTATCCATCAACATAAACCAATTTGTTTGCTCAATACGTAAAAAATTAACAAAATAAATTAGACAAACCCCCTTTTTTAGGTGTACAATCCTTTTGTAGATTATCAACATAGGTGTACGCCTATGAAGGAATGCAAAGAGAGGGATGAAAATCATGCTTATACTTATTTCGGATGCCTTCGATGAAACACTTGCCCCACGCTTGGAGGCGTTTGGCATAGTGACGACGGACAAGAGCCGTCTGGGCGAAGCGCATGTTGTGCTGGTCCGCAGCAAGACCAAATGTACCAAAGAGTATATTGACGGGGCACCAAAGCTCAAGTTGATCATACGCGGCGGAGTTGGCATTGACAACATTGACAAGGATTATGCTGAGAGCAAGGGCATTATTGTTCGTAATACTCCCAAATCCTCCTCCATCGCTGTTGCTGAACTTGCCTTTACCCTGATGATAAGCACCCCTAGTCATCTTCCGGCCTATCATGAGGGCATGAAACATGGGCAGTGGCTTAAGAGCACCAAGCGAAATGAGTTGTACGGCAAGACCCTCTGTCTCTTTGGCATCGGGAACATCGCCAGTCGCGTTGCAGTCCTTGCTAAGGCTTTTGGCATGAGTGTCGTCGCATATGACAAGTATGTGCAATCTTCACCCCATGCTGAGATGAAGGTAACACCTGAAGCTGCTGTAGAGTATGCAGATTACATATCTTTGCACCTGCCTCTTACCGATGAAACGCGATCCATGATCAACAAGAGCCTGCTTGCCCATTGTAAGAAAAAACCTGTCATCATCAATACCGGGCGTGCCCTGTGTGTGGATGCTGATGATATGGTCGCTGCCTTGGAAGATGGATCTGTGGCTTGGTATGCAACCGATGTCTATCCGACTGACCCTCCTGCTGAGGATTATCCAATCCTTAAGGCTGACAATGTGACCCTTACACCCCATGTTGGGGCCAACAGTGTAGAGAACTTGGTTCGCATTGGAGAAGAGGCATTTGATATTATTAGTGAGCTGATCAAAGGAGGAAAGTTATAATGGAACGAAAGAAAAACTTTTTTGCAGGCCCTTCTGTGATGCCCATAGAGGTGCTCCAAGAGCTGCAAGACCAGATGGTCGAGTATGACAACCAGGGTCTGTCCATGGTTGAGGCCAGTCATCGAGGGGGGCTTTTTGAGGAGATGTATGATGATTGCATTGCCCTATTCAAGGAGTTGCTCGGCGTCCCTGATGAGTATGACCTCTATTTCCTCGGTGGTGGGGCAACTTTGCAGTTCTCCATGATTCCGATGAATTTCCTGCGTCCAGGTACAGTAGCTGATTACATCAAAAGCGGCACCTGGTCAAACAAGGCAGCCGCTGATGCTGAGAAACTTGGTAAGGTAAACTACTACTATGATGGCTCTTCCAACAATTTCTCCTCCCTGCCTAATCCCACTGAGGTGAAACCCAGCAAGGATAGCAGCTATCTCTACCTCTGTACCAACGAGACAATCGGTGGAATCGAATGGCAGGACTTCCCTGACACAGGAGATGTCCCCCTCATAGCGGACATGTCCAGTGACATTCTCTCACGCCCTGTGCCTGTAGAGAAGTTCTCCATGATCTACGGCGGTGTGCAGAAGAACCTGGGACCTGCAGGGGCAACTTTTATCATTATGAAAAAATCCCTTTTGGAGAGGCAGAACCCCAACCTCACCTCCTATTTTGATTACAGCTTGCATAGTAAGAATAAGGGCTTGGCAAACACCCCTCCTGTTTTCTCCATTTGGGGTGTGAAGCTTGTCCTTGAATGGATCAAGAAAAATGGTGGTTCGAAGGGGATGCATAAGCGAGCTTTGGAGAAGAGTGCCCTCATCTATGATGTCATAGACAGCTCTTCTTTTTTCCGCAGCCCTGTCGACCCTGCATTCCGTTCACGCATGAATATTGTATTTCGCCTTCCCAGTGAGGAACTTGAAAAACAGTTTGTCACTGAAGCTACCAAGGAAGGGATGCTTGGCTTGAAGGGACACCGTTCTGTTGGTGGGCTGCGTTCTAGCATATACAACGCCCTTCCCAAGGAAGATGTGCTCTATCTTGCCCAGTTCATGAAAGAATT
>CAYSIH010000248.1:0-2609 GCA_964431005.1 uncultured Sphaerochaeta sp.
GAGGCAGGGACTCTATGATAGCTTCCAGTGTTATCACATGAGGTAGCCTCTTTTGGCTGACCCGTGCCCAAAACTTGACCAGGTCGTCTCTTGTGATCAGCTTGATCAAACTCATGAGGGTGTTCATAGGGTCACGTACCTTGGCAGGATGGGTTATATTCCCTCCGTTGGACCCCTCTCCAAGAATGGGGACCAGATACCCTTGTGCCCGTTTCATATTTGCAAGTTCAACGACATTGGCTTCCCCGACTTCACTACGGAATACCTCAGCACCGAGGGCGTAACAGATTGCATCAATGCGCATGGACGTCGGACCGTTTATAGCTATGGCAAGTTTGGCTGTTGGGTTTTCAAGGCGTGCCTGGCAGAGCTCTGCCAGCACCACTAGGGAGAATACGCTCTGAGCTTCCAGTATCTCAGCCTTGGAGGTGCTTTCTCGGATGTAGACCAGGTTTCCCCTGTCCCCATCATTGTCCGGCACATAGCCCAGAAGGTAGGCATGGTCCCCTTCGTAGAGTTCCTCAAGGGTCTCTCTGCACAGTTCCAGATTTTCCCCCTCAGGTACTATGCCATGGACGACCTGCCCAACCTTGTTGTTGAGCATGCTTACCTTAAGGCCAAGGGATTTGAGAAATGAAAAGTCAATGCTGACCGAGCGCGCACTGCCGTTGAGTTCTCCTAGGATGCCCAGAGGTATTGTCTCGGTATGTGCTATGACTTGGCGAGAGAAAGCATAATGGTCCTTTACGTTTGGACTCTTGCTTGCAGTAGTGAGTATGAACTCTTCATACCGCTGCAGGCTCTGTTGCTTCTCCCGTTTGACGGAGTTCAGGACATCTAGGTAGCGATCGCCATTGAGTGAGGAGGAGAGCGTCTGTAGGTAGGTGAGGACCCCATCCTCTTCAAAAAGGGAGAGGAATATATCGGTGAGTCTCTTTGATTCAGAGCTTGGGTATACACCGCCTGCCTTGCCGAACTTGAAGCCATTATGACCGATGGGGTTGTGGCTTGCAGAAACATAGAGGAACGCATCAGCTTCTTGGGGATAGAGGTTGCAGTCCGCCATGATCTCAGGGGCTGCACAGATGAAGAGATAGCGTACCTTACAGCCAAGACTGACCAGGGTCCTGCAAACAAGGTCCCCTATCACCCGCCCGGTAGGGCGAGCATCAAGGCCCACTAGTATGGTAGGGCTGTTTTCAGTGGGGGGAGATGCGAAAGGATACTCCCTCTGGATGGCTTCCTTCTGGGCCAGGGGGACTCCCAAATGTCGAGCCAGGGCAAGAGCCACAAACGTGGCTATGGAGGCATCGGCATAGGAGATGCTTTTGCCAGAATCTTCCTCATCACCACTTTCAGCGAAGACCTTTCTCCATCCTGAAGGGGAGAGAATCATGGAAGAGAGAGAGCTGGTAATTTCCTCTTTGGTAGGTTGGGGAAAATTAAGAATATCAAACTGGTCGTCTGCGATAGTCAGGTGGCTGAGATGGTCGTATATGAGCATTGAATCCTCCATAAGGCGAGTATAGCATATATTGCAGAGTTTGCTGATGTGTTGTAGTCTGGTTTCTATGATACCTACGTGTGCCGCTTTCCATGATTTGTGCTGTTATGCCAAGAGTTCCCTTACCGTTGTAATCCCCACCCTTGAGGTGCTGGGAGTTGAGGTCTGCCCTCTGCCTACGGCACTGCTTTCGACGCAGACCGATGGGTTCGAACGGTACCATTTTGAGGAGAGTACTGACTCTTTGGAGGAGGTTCTCAAGCATTGGGACTATCTTGACCTCAGCTTTGATACAATCTATTCCGGCTTCCTTGGCTCACATGAACAGGTGGACCTGGTCCGACATTTCATTATGAGGCAGAGAGCCAAGCACAACACCCTTGTTGTGATAGACCCGGTCCTCGGGGATGGGGGAAAACCCTACGCCCCCATCAATGAGCTTCTCATCAATGAGATGCGTACCCTGGTCATGGAAGCAGATCTCATCACCCCAAATACTACTGAAGCTGCCCTCCTATTGGAGAAGCCCATGCAGAAGAATTTCACCAGAAAGGAAATCCTTTTTTGGGCTAAAGAACTCTCAGACACCGTTGGAAGTTCAGTGACCATTACCAGCGTTCCCATTGGGGACGAGCATGCGGTTGCATACTGCCATGGCGATGAGTGCTCTCTGGTCTTCTATGAAAACCTGGCGGCTTCGTACCCAGGGTGCGGTGACCTGTTTGCCAGCATGATGACTGGCTTCCTTGTTAATAAGGTTCCCTTCCAAACTGCAGTAAAGAAGAGTGTTGAATACAGCTCGCTAGCAATTGACCTTACCCTTAAGGCTGGGTATGAGAGACGTCACGGCATTTCCCCTTCCTTGATATTTCCTTACCTGATAAGAGAAAGGGGTGGATATGGCTCTTGATTGTCTGGTTGTTGCCTCCAACGGGGGAGAATTGGAAGGGTTCCTAACAAAGCCAGGAAAGAAGGCCTATCATAATGAAAAAAGCTACCTACTTACCACTATTGGTGTTTCTCAGGTACAGAGTGCACTCAACACCATGAAGGCCATCATAGAGCACCAGCCAAAGCACGTACTGCTGGTAGGCTATGCTGGTGG
>CAYSIH010000249.1:0-2605 GCA_964431005.1 uncultured Sphaerochaeta sp.
GTGATGCTGGTGTACTCGCCAAAGAACTCCTGTCCTTCAAGCTTCTCAAGATTTGTGCCCTTAAGCGCTTCCTTCAGTTTCAGGGCCGCTCTGCGTACCGCTTCTCCTGTAAAGACCGTCTGGCGCGAGGCTGTACTGGTGCCTGAGTCAGGAGTACGTCTCGTATCAGGATCCTCGACTATGAGGTCTGCCGAATTCAGGGCACAGGTCTCACCGAGCATCTGGATGCAGACAGTGGCAATTCCCTGACCCATACATGCTGCACTGGTGCGGATGTGCACCTTGCCTTTCTCAACAGAGAGGATGCACCGCCCGGTATCAGGAACTCCGACTCCGACTCCACTATTTTTGAAGGCGATGCCAAGGCCTGCACGTGGGGAAGAGTAATATGCCTCCTTCACCGCCTCCAGGCACTCTATGATGCCGGTATCAGGTTGGGCTATCTGCCCATTGGGCATCACATCCCCCGGCTTGAGGGCGTTGAGCCTCTTGAACTGCCAGCAGTCCATACCCAGTTCATCGGAGAGCAGATTCATGTTTGACTCGACGGCAAAACAGCTCTGCGTCACCCCAAAGCCCCTGAAAGCACCGGAAGGTACCAGGTTGGTATAGATTGCCTTGCCCAACACTTCAAAGTTCTGGAAATTATAGGGCCCTGATGCGTGGGTACAAGCTCTTTGCAGGACAGGACCGCCTAAGGAGGCATACGCTCCAGTATTGGCTAGGATTACAGCCTTCATAGCCGTTATACGACCCTTTTCGTCACAGGCGGTAGTCAGGTCTATCTCCATCGGGTGGCGCTTGGGGTGGACTGCCAGGCTTTCCTGACGGCTGAGTTTGACCTTTACAGGCTTTTTGAGCAACCAGGCAAGCAAGGCTGCATGGTGCTGGACACTCATGTCCTCCTTACCGCCAAAACCGCCGCCTACAAGCATGCTATGGCAGTGTACTTTTTCGGGGGGGAGCTTGAGCATGCGGCATATCTCATCACGCTCGTCATAGATTGACTGGCTTGAGGTATGAACCAGTACGCCATCCTCTCCTTCGGGCAGAGCTACGGCACACTCAGGCTCCATGAAGGCGTGTTCGGTATAGGGGGTGGAGTAGTGGCGTGTAATGACGTGCTTGCTCTCTGCAATAGCCTTGTCGGCGTCTCCTCGGACTATGTGCTCGATGGTAAGGATATTGCCATCCTTATGGATGGAAGGGGCGTCGTCTGCGAGTGCTTCCTCCATGCTCAGCACGGGTTTCAGCACTTCATAGGACACATCGATAAGGGAGGCTATCTCATCAAGGGTTTCACTGTTCTTGGAAACAACCAGACAGAGGGCGTCCCCGGTATAGCGGGTGATGCCTCCGATGGGGATGATGACATCCCAGTCGTGAGTCAGGTGCCCAATGATGTTCTCTGGAACCTCACTGCTAGTGACCATCCTGACAAAGTCAGGGTGTTTCTCGGCCTCTGTTGTATCGATCTTCACCACCCTCGCCCTAGGAAATGCTGATCGCACGGCCTTGCCGTAAAGCATCCCATCGATACGAATATCGTCGGTATAAAGACCTTCACCCAAGGCTTTGGGGATCGCATCAACACGCCTGTAGCGCTTGTCGAGTACTGGCTCCTCCACGGTGGTGGGTACCGATAGGTTTTCTCTGAAAAACTCAGCTGCCTTGAGGATTGCCTCCTCTATCTTCTTATAGCCCGTACATCGGCAGATGTTTCCCTTGATAGCTTTTCTTACCATATCAAGGTCAGGATTGGGCTCCACATCAAGCAGACTCTTCGCGCTTATGATCATGCCCGGGGTGCAGTAACCACACTGCACGGCCCCTGCTTCTGCGAAGCAGTAGGAGTAGACATCTTTCTCTCGCTCGGAGAGACCCTCTATGGTTGTGATGGATTTGCCTTCGAGCTTGGAAAGAGGTGTTACACAAGCCTTGGTTTTTTTGCCGTCGATCAAGACGGTACAGGTGCCGCAGGCGCCTTCACTACAGCCATCCTTGGTCCCGGTGAGGTTCAGGTCTTCGCGTAAGAAGCGAAGGAGTTTCTTGTCTTCTCCATCGTAGGTGATCGAATTTCCATTTACCGTAAATGCATACACAGCTTTGCTCTCCATTGGGTCTAGGCGGGAGGTGCGTATTGCACAAGGTCCAGCCTCAACGTATCTGATCGTTTCGGAAGGGAACATGTGGTAGCCGCTTAGCTTCAGCACTCGAAGAAGTGCGTCGGTCTGTGATGCTATACTTCTTTAGTTTCTCTATTATGGAGTAATCCGTCAAGGCTTTGTTGCGTAATACATTAGCCTGTTGCAATCCTTGTTGCGGTATACTCCAATACCAAAAAAACCAAGAAATCAGCAAGAAATTGCAACACAATTCCCTGCTGATGCACATCATTTGCCTATGTCCGTTTTTCTCTGTTGAACGGCTTGCCAAGGGCGGTGGGCCCAAGTAGCTGGCTCTCCCTGCTGAATGCCAGGACAACTATGACCATGACATACGGCAACATGACAGCGAACTCGTAGGGAAAGTTAATTCCCTGCCCCTGAATCGCAAGTTGCAGTGCCTGGGCAAAGCTGAACAGGAGTGCACCCCACATGATCTT
>CAYSIH010000250.1:0-2603 GCA_964431005.1 uncultured Sphaerochaeta sp.
GTCAGGACATCACTTGCTTTTCCTTGGTAGACAGCTTGGACACGAATGTTCTTTTCCTGCCCTATGGTGTTGTTGAACTCCTCAACCATGGCATCCAGAGCAGTACCTGCTAGTCCGCTGCTGTAGTGCCACAATGTTATGGTTGGTACCTTCTCTTGGGAAGGAGTATCCTTTTGCCCTTGGGCAAAGAGGGATGAGGAGAAAAGAGTTGCCAGAAGGCAGGTCAGTATAGCTAGTTTTTTCATGATTACCGTCCTATGAAGCGTGTACTTACGCTCTCTTTAATATTTTTGTTCAAGAGTATGAAAGCGATAAGAATCGGAGTCATCAGAGTGGTTATTGCTGCAAACTGCGGCCCATAATCCAAGTTTTCCGAAAATCCGAGCATGGTTATGCCTACCTGCACTGTCCTCATGGAAACATTGTTGGTTACCAAGAGGGGCCAGAGGTAGTCGTTGAATATGCTGATGAAGGATTGGAGGGTGAGCGTGATGACCACGCTCTTGCTGATGGGGATCAGCAAGGTAGTGAGGAATCGAGCATCAGAACACCCTTCGATGATAGCCGCCTCACGATACTCGCCACTGACCATCCTGAAGTACTGGCGCAGAAGAAACAGATGCACTGGAGCTAGCAAGGCGGTGCTGATGATACCCAGATAGGTATCGGTGAGGCCAAAAGCCCGTATGGTGATGTAGTTCTCAATAAGCAGGGCATCACTGGGAAGCAACATGGTAGCGATGAGGATGACGAACAGAAAATTCTTTCCCTTGAAGGTATAGAAGGCGAAGACATAGGCTGTGACTATGCTGATGGTCATCCGGATGAGGGTTCCCAGGGTTGCCGTTATCATGGAGTTGATAAGAAAGCGTGCAAGTTTTGTCCCCGTGAATGCCCGTATATAGTTGGAGAAGGTCGGTTGGAGGGGGAACAGTCTAGCAGGAAAGGCGGTAAAATCTGAAAAAGAGAAGAAGGATGCGTTGATGGAGTAGAAGATCGGGAAGACCACTACCAAGGAGAGGATGGTTGCTAAAAGGGGTACTAGCTTTTTCACTGGTAATATACCCTCCTTTGTTCGAACCGCAGCAACAGGAGCATGATCACAAAAGTAAGGGTGAAGACTACCGTTGCTATGGCAGATCCTAAGGCATAGTTACCGCTTTTGAACCCTTCCAGATACATCTGGTAGACCAAGGTCTGTGTCGAGCGGAAAGGACCTCCTTCTGTAAGTAGGAGGACCGGAGCGCTGATGAGCATCGCATCCTTGATGCTGGTTATGAGGACAAAAAGGAGGGTGGGGGCTATGAGAGGCAACTGTAGCGAGGTGAAGAGTTGCCAAGGGCTGGCTCCTTCAATGCGTGCGACCTCAAGGAGGCTGGTCGGTACATTACGCAGTGCCGATAACAGCAAAAGAAAATCAAATCCAATATCTAGCCAGACTCCTGCTATGACCAACAGGAGCATAGCTGCCTTGGGATCGTTGAACCATTGGATGTCTGCTCCCAAGAGTGAATTAATGATGCCGATTGATGGATTGAACATCATCTTGAACAGCATCATGGAACTGCTCATGGCAACAGCCATGGGCAGGAATATGAAAATCTGGTTCAACGATGCCAATTTGCCCTTACGGTTGGCAAGCATTGCCGCCCCGAGGCAGATGATGAGATTGGTAGGGACAAAGTACAGGGTGAAGCGCAGGGTATTGGAGAGGCTATCCTGAAAGGAGGCACTGGCGAAGAGTCTGGCATAGTTGTCCAAGCCTACAAACGAAAGGGGTTTTCCCATGATGGAGATGGTATGAAGGGAGTTTGTAACGGTACGGAAGAAAGGCCTGTAAGCGAACAAAAACGCCAATATGACAGCTGGTAACAATAGTATGTAGGGTCTTGTTTTTGTAATCGTTTTCTTGTCCATTATTCTTGCATCCTTTGGCGATGATACTTCCTTTGTTGGCAAAAGGGCAAGGAAAAATAGGCCTAAATTCTGATTTGACAAACAAATACCTAACGTAAAAGAACGAACGTCAGCTTTACGATTGGAAAAGTTGACAAACCGCCTAAAACTGCAAAATTCTCCTATCCTTGCCTTTTGCCGAGCTTTCTAACACAATAGGGTAGTATATCATGTAGGGGGACAACCAATGAATCCAATACAAAAACTTGAAAACCAACTCTGTTTTGCCTTGTATGTCTGCTCAAAAGAGATGATACAGAAATATAAAGCGTTGCTTGAGCCCTTTGGGCTTACCTATACCTCCTACATCGTACTGCTTGCCCTTTGGGAAGAGGATGACCAGACGGTAAAGGAGTTGGGGCAGAAGCTCTATCTTGACTCGGGTACACTTTCCCCTGTGCTCAAGAAGTTAGAGGGCGCTGGGTTTGTTACCAGGACTCGCAACAAGCGTGATGAACGCAGTGTATCGGTTACCCTTACAGAAAAGGGAAAAAGGACACAGGAGAGTGCACTTTCCATCCCCAAAGATATGCATGCTCTTCTCACCGAAGATGGTCAGATTGATAACGAGCGCATAAAGGCCCTGCGTAATGAGCTACATACCGTCGCCTCTATCCTCATTGAGAGCTGAGAACAGTTGTACCTGA
>CAYSIH010000251.1:0-2592 GCA_964431005.1 uncultured Sphaerochaeta sp.
AATCAATCCTCAATGAAGTCATATATTCAATGGATTTTACGAGTCAGAGAAACTCGCTTTCGGTCACCTCAAACGTCTTTTTGGAGACGAGTAATGATCGTCTTATCATCAGGGCAACTGACCAGAAGGTGGGCTTCAGTACAGAGATCGTAGTACAGACCATGGAGAGTGGAAAAACCATGGTCTACTGTGATAAGTTCTTGAACATCCTTCGTTCCCTACCTGAAGGCAATATTGAGTTCACTTCACTAAACGGAATATTTGCCATCAAACCTGAAGGCCTGAGCATTGACTTCAAGCTAAGGACCATCAACGCCGATGAGTTCCCTGCAATGGAAAGTATTGGAGATAACACCTATTTCAGCATTGCCCAGAAAAGCTTCAACGATATGGCCAACCAGACCATCTTTGCCATAAGCGAAGATGAGACACGGTATTTTCTCTGTGGCCTCTTTCTTGAAAGGACCCCAACAGGTATGACCATGGTGGGAACCGATGGAAGAAGGCTCTCCATAGTTGAAAGAAAATTTGATGAGGAAATTCCTGCTTTCCAACCTGTCATCATCCCCCCGAAGTTTTTCTCAGTGTTGAAAAAACTTTCAACTGATGAAGGTACGCTCAAACTGTGCATCACAGAGAACATCATCTTTGCCCAGATAGCAGAGAGACTTTTCTACTCAACACTCATAAAAGGCCAGTATCCAAACTATCGCAGGGTCATACCGGAAAGCCAGAGCTACAGCGCCACTATGAGAATTCAAGATATGCTTGATGCTCTACGACGCGTATCATTGCTTGTGGAAAATAAGGCCAGGCGAATCTATCTTGATATCAGTGAAGCGGGAATTCTACTTACCAGTGATGAAAACGAGGTTGGAGAAGCAAAAGAGATTATCCCGTGCAAGTATGAGGGCCCTGAAAACAAGGTTTCGCTCAACTTTACCTATCTGATGAATCCCTTGAAAATGATGGAAGGGGAATTTTTCTCCATCAGCTTTACCGAACCGACCAAGGCGATGACCATCAAAGCGGAGAGTGAGCGTGATTACTACCATATCATCATGCCCATGCAGCTTAATGCCTGATGGTATTTACTGAAATTAGGACAGCTCAATTCAGAAACCTCACTAACGAGGCAGTACCAGTCGCCAATCGACAGGTACTGCTCGTAGGTGCTAACGGACAGGGAAAAACTAATTTTCTTGAAGCAATCTATACACTTTGCTACGGATCTTCTTTTCGCTCCTCACAGCTGCGTGAACTGGTTAGCCATGGGAAGAAATCCTTTAAATTGAGTGGCAAGTATTTGGGTGAGGACAACCTTTCCCACACGCTGGTCCTTGAATACCAGGACTCCAAAAGGCGGGTTTTTCTGGATGAGCGTGAGATCAAGGACCGAAAGGAGCTGATATACAACATCCCCTGCATTGTCTTCAGCCATGATGACATTGCCTTTGTCCGTGGAGAGCCAGAGCAGAGACGGAGGTTCTTCGATCAGACGATGAGTATGTACGACCCGCTTTTCTTTGATGATATGCGACGATACCGCCTTCTTTTGAAACAGAGAAATCTTGCGATCAAGGAAGGAAGACACTCTTTGTTGCCCGTATATGACCTGCAGTTGGCCAAATATGGACTGGCAATCCAAAAAGAGAGGGAGAAGGCTGTACGGGAGTTTGGACTGATATTTCCAGATATGTATAGAAATGTCTCATCTACTGACCTGGACATTGCAATTTTGTATCAGCCATCCTGGTCAGAGTGCACCACTGAGGACGAAATAGTCGAATACCTGGCAGAGACGAGGCAGAGAGACCTTACCATGATGACCACTACCAGCGGCATCCATCGTGACCGTTTCAATATTGTCCAGAACGGGGGAAATTTCTCCCAGATAGGATCAACTGGGCAGCTCAGGCTTGCTTCCCTGGTCCTACGCACTGCACAGATGGCTTTTTTCCACAAGAAAACAGGGAAGGAACCCCTTATTCTGGTCGATGATGTGCTGCTTGAGCTCGATCTTCCCAAACGCGAGAAATTCCTTTCGCTCATGGAAGGGTATAGCCAGGCATTTTTCACGTTTCTCCCTGAGGAGCACTATTTCGCTTCCCTAGCAAGTGAAGATGCTTTGCTCTATGATGTGAGTGAAGGGAGCTTTTTAAGCCATGAAGGATAAAAACAATCGTATTTGCAAGGATGGTGAACCCATAGAAGGCAGAAAAGTGCTGGATATGGTATTGCATAGGCTTGATATACGCCCTGAAAACCCTAAAGCTGCAATTGGGATGAATTGGCAGGACATAATCGGTACGAGACTCTATCCACATGTTAAAATAATTGATATAAAGGGAAGTACGCTGGTGCTTAAAGCGGACCACCCTTCTTGGGCGCAGATAACCATGATGCAGCAGAAGAGGATACTTGCTTCCATTCAGAGGAAATACCCTTCCTTGGGAGTAAAGTCGCTTCAGATAGTCAGCTCTTAGTTACTTGACCTAAAGAAACTTGCTCTATATACTGCACCACTCGGGGGAGTGTACCTCCCTTTTACTATGAATACTATCCGCGTAAAGCGATGAAAAATTGGAGAAC
>CAYSIH010000252.1:0-2545 GCA_964431005.1 uncultured Sphaerochaeta sp.
TACCTCCCTTGACCGGCTGATTGGCAGAAGCTACACTGAGAAGGCCATAAGGAGGCCATAATGTATGTTGAAGTAACAGCGGATATTTTAGAGATGAATCCTTTTACTGCTATAGGCAAGGATGGATTTCTTATAACCGCAGGAAGCCCTGAAAATTTCAATACCATGACCGCTTCCTGGGGTTCCATGGGGGTTTTGTGGGGAAGGAATATTGTTACCCTGTATGTGAAGGCAAGCAGGCATACACACCATTTCCTAGAAGAATCGGAAGGCTTTACCTGTTCTTTCCTAGAATCTGGAATGGAGGATACCTTAGTTTGGTGTGGTCAGCACAGTGGCCGTGACAGTGACAAGATTGCCGCAACCGGCCTCATTCCTGAGTTTTTACTTACAGATTCAGGGGCGGAACGCGTAACCTTCAAACAGGCTTCGTTGATATTGTCCTGTACGAAAGCTTCTGTCATGCAGATGGAAAAATCCCACCTGGTTCTTCCTGAACTGGAAAAGCGTTATGAGGATGGCGATTACCATACCGTGTACATCGGTTTCATTGACAAGGTGCTAGCCAAGCAATAGGCTGTCCATACTTGTCTTACACATATCACAGCTTCGGGTCCCAAGGGACTTGAAAGGGCGGGACTCTACATCCTGCCAAGGAGCAACAGATGCTTTTTTCAAAGGAACAGGCGCAATGGGCGCTTTCTATGATGGTCCGCTCGCGTCATTTCGAAGAGAGAATTGATACATTCTTCAAACACAAGGAGATGCATGGGACCACCCACCTCTCCATTGGCCAGGAGGCCACTCAGGCAGGTCTCTCCCTCGCATTAGACCAGGGTGATTGGATCGTGCCGACCCACCGCTGCCATGGGCATACCATCGCACGCGGCAGTGACGAGCAGAAGATGTTCAGCGAGATGTTCGGATCGTCTGACGGCATCTGCAAGGGCCTAGGCGGCTCCATGCATATGACCGACGTTGAGCACTTCAATGCAGGATCCTCTGCAGTGGTGGGCAGCGGTGTCAATCTTGCAACCGGTCTTGCCTTCGCCCTCAAACAACAGAACAGCCAAGCCATAAGTGTAGCCATCTTCGGTGATGGAGCTACCAGCCGGGGTGCGATTCATGAGTGCATGAACCTCGCCTCTGTCTGGTCCCTGCCTCTGCTTTTTTTCTGTGAAAACAACGGCTATGGTATGAGTGCCTCCAGTGATAGGATGGTCAGCGCTCCCTCCATCGCCAAACGCTCGGAAGGCTATGCCATCGACTACGCTGTAGTCGATGGCAATGATGTCCAGGCTGTCTATAAGGCTGCAAAGATTGCCATTGATCAGATTCGAAAGAGCTCGCGTCCCTATTTTCTGGAAGTGAAGACCTACCGGTTGTGCGGTCACTCCAAAAGTGACTCGTGCGTCTACCGAAGCCGTGAAGAGGAGTCCCTCTGGCTCAAAAAAGATCCCATCACCCTCTTTGGCCATGCGATGGTGGCGAGCACCCTTTTCACAGAAGAGGATGTCGCTTCCCTTATCCTTGATGCAAGGACCAAGGTTGACGAGGCGGCCAAGGCTGCGGTGACGCTTCGCTATTCAGTACTCACCCTTGAACAGGCCATGGGGTATCTGTTCGCCCCTGAGGAAGAGGAAAGGACCCGACCACCTAATGGTATGCCCACCCGCAGGATAAGCTATAGGGAGGCTATCCGCGAAGCCCTCGATGAGGAGATGCAGCGCGATAGCGCTGTGCATCTTATCGGTGAGGACATCGGCCAGTATGGCGGATGCTTCAAGGTTACCGGCTCCCTCTATGAAAAACACCCAGGCCAACTGCATGAGACTCCAGTCAGCGAAGAGGCCTTCACCGGCCTTGCTGTGGGTGCTGCTATGCTTGGGCTTCGTCCTATAGTGGAGATCATGTACGGCGACTTCTCCACCCTGGCCAGCGACCCCATCATAAATCATGCGGCGAAGATACGCTTTATGAGTGCAGGACAGCTCTCCTGTCCTATGGTGTTGCGCTCGCCCATCGGCAGTGGAACCGGTCATGGGGCCCAACATACCCAGAGCTTAGAGGCGATGTTTGGCAATGTGCCGGGTCTCATCATAGTCGCACCTTCTTGCCCCGGTGATGCAAAGGCCCTGCTCAAGAGTGCCATCAGAAGCAACAATCCTGTACTATATTTTGAAAACAAGCACCTGTACAACAACCTCGGCCCTGTAGGGGACGAGAACTATCTGATGCCTCTGGGCAAGGCTGTGGTAAAGAAACGGGGAACGCATGTGACCGTCGTCTCCTACAGCCATGCGGTGATGACCTGCCTCGATGCTGCCACAACCCTCAGTTCCCAGGATGAGATCGAAGTTGAGGTCATAGACTTGGCGACCATCAAACCGATGGATAGGGAGACCATCTTCCGTTCGGTAGAGAAGACCGGGCGCCTGCTTGTGGTGCATGACAGTCCTGAAGCCGGTGGATATGGAGCAGAGGTTGTCTCTTTGGTCACTTCCGACGAGAAGAGCTTTGCCAGCCTTGTTGCACCTCCTGTGCG
>CAYSIH010000253.1:0-2531 GCA_964431005.1 uncultured Sphaerochaeta sp.
GCATCACCTCAGCCATCATGCGAAGCCCCTCATCGGGGATGGTGAAGGGGGCGTGGCCGCCGACCATGCCTCGGACGAGCTTGCGACTCTTTGCAGCTTTTGCAAAGCGCAGGTTCTCCTCAACACCGGCTTCCACCTCCTTCATACCAAAATTGCGGTCGGTCACCTCATAGCATGTGGTGCCACGCACTCCAACCTCTTCCATTCCCTGGGCAATAGCGTCCAGTGAATTGGCGATGAAATTGGGGCTTGCATGATGATCTATGCATGTTGTGGTACCTGCAGCAATGGCATCGAGGGAGCAGATCAGGGAGCTGTAGTATGTAGCTTCCTCATCAAGGCCCCTATCAAGGCGCCACCACCACTCTTTCAAAACCTGAATGAAGTCATCCTGAGGGCCTGCGGATATGAGCATCCCTCGTGAAAGTCCCGAGTAGTAGTGATGATGACCACAGACATTGCCCGGTGTTACTGTCTTGTTTCTGCCGTCAATGATTTTGTCAGCCTTAAGACCTTCCCCTGCACCTTTTCCAACTGCTGTGATGATGTCGTCCTTGATGACGACATCAACACCTTCTGTTACGGCAAAGGGAGGCATAGTCTGCATGACACGAGTTTTCTTGATAACAATAGTAGACACAATACTCTCCTTACTCAGCCACATACCCCAGCAGATAGCTGTAGGTTGTGAACACTTCTTCTATCAGGGCAGCCACTTCATCAGTGATGCCCTCTTTGTCTCCTGTAAGAATCCCGTCCCCATCAAGAGAGCAGTGATAGATCGTATCATCCAGGCGGACAAGGATCTCGTCGTCCTGTACAAAGAATCCGCTGTTCTCAGAGTTTTCAAAATCATCGTTGCGACTGAAGAGGGTAAACTTCTTGCGATAGGGCCCGCCGTCATACGGACAGAAGGTCTCGCAGTTACCGCACTCGTTGCAGTATGCATCGAGGTGAAGAATCTGGAAGGGATCGGAGAAGACACCGGTATTACGCACATCAATGGCGACATTGGCACGGTTAGGACATACATCCACACACTTGTTGCAGAGGTAGGAACACTCCATGCAGCGCTTTGCTTCAGTCTCTGCAAACTTCTTGTCGTCAAAAGCCTTGGATGCAAGGATCCGACTCTTCTTTTCAACTATCTCTGCAAAGAACTCATTCTCGGCTTCTGTCAGCTCTTCGTTGTCCATTTCGGTGAAGTCATCATCTTCGTCATCTTCGCATGCTTCACCATCTTCATGATCATGACCACAGTCACACCCTTCATCTTCCTCATCTTCAGGACCAAGGATCTTGTCTATGGCAGCCTCAACGGCAGCACGAGCACTTGCAATACACTGGACAACAGTGGAAGGACCGGACTGCACATCGCCTATGGCATAGACGTCAGCGACCTCAGTCTCCTTGGTCTCCTTATTGGTGATGGGCCAACCCTTCTCGTTGACAGGAACACCAAACCAGGTGAGTTTTTCCTTATCGGGATACTCGCCAATGGCGGTGATCATGACATCACAGTCCATGGTATAGGTCTCGTCAGTAGCAATCGGACGACATCTGCCGGAAGCATCCTTCTCGCCCAGTTTCATCTTACAGACAGTAAGCTGGTTACCATCAAAGGATTCTGGGTTGGCAAGGAAGATAAACTCCACATTCTCAGCGAGGCAGTTGGCATACTCCTCATGGTCTGCAGGCATCTCTTTCTCAGTTCTGCGATAGAGAACCGATACCTTTTCCACTCCGACGACCCTTGTAGCGGCACGAGCACTGTCCATGGAGGTATTTCCTCCACCGACGACAACAACATGCTTGCCCAGCCTCACCTTTGCAGGATCATGGCGGAAGTCATGGAGGAACTCAAGAGAGCGCATTACGCGCGAACGGTCCCCAGTCAGAGGGATGTCATTGTCCACCTCACTGCCGATGGCATAGAAGATGTGGGAGAATCCTTTCTCACGCAGGGCTTCAATGGTAATCTCATCACCTTTGGCACCGTAGTGGAAATCAACACCATGAGCTTCGATGAATGCAACATCCTGCTCTATGGCCTCAACAGGAAGACGGAAGCCAGGGATAATATGGCGAACCACACCGCCGGCACTCTCTTCGCGTTCAAACACTGAGGTGTCGAAACCGCTTCTGGCAAGGAAGTATGCAGCGGAGAGTCCGCCAGGACCTGCTCCGATCACTGCAGCCTTGATCTTACTCTTATCGGTTGGAGCCTCCCAATTCTGCTTATACTCTTCATAGCCGCTTTCAGCAGCAATCTTTTTCAGTTCACGGATTTGGACAGCACCCTCATAGTCCATACGAGTACAGTGCAGTTGGCACTGGTGGTCACAGATATATCCGGTGATGGCAGGAAGGGCATTCTTATCATAAATCAGCTCAAGTGCCTCGGCATAGCGACCCATTCCGACGAGCTGCACATACTCAGGCACATCCTGATGGATGGGGCATGCAACCACACAAGGGGCTACATAGCAGTCGAACATAGGCAGGTCCTCATCAATCTTCACTGAATCGGT
>CAYSIH010000254.1:0-2524 GCA_964431005.1 uncultured Sphaerochaeta sp.
GGAATTCACCCTACAACGAGCAAATCTTCTCCCATATCTTCTCATCCACAGGAATGCCCTCTCGCATATTCTCTTCACGCAGGCTCTTTCTCTTCTCGCCTGGGAAGCGTACAGGATTATCAGGATCCAGTGGTTCTGAAGCTTTCAGATCTGCTAAGGCAGCTGATATCTTCTCTTCGATAGCCTCTCTGTCAGGGAGATTGGCCAATGAGATAGCGATGAAAACTTGGGACACCTCCCTCTCCTCCACACTGCCTATCGAGTGGGTGGTTTTGCCTCCAGAGAGGGCTGCAGCGATAAGATCGAGAGCCAAAGCAAGGCTGGTTCCTTTCCAGAAACCCATGGGCATCGGCCTCTTGCTCTCCATGATGGCAGCAGCGTCACGAGTAGGATTGCCCTCGCTGTCGAAGCCCCCATCAAAAGGAAGGGGGCGCTCTTCTCTCTTATAGGTCTCCATCTTGCCGTAGCTGAACTGTGACATTGCCGCATCGACAAGCACCGGTCCATCCTTACTTGGTATGGCCAGGACAAGGGGGTTGTTGCCCACCTTGGCATCCTTGCCCCCCCAGGCTGGCATCAGAGGAAGGGTGTTGGTCCAAAGGATGCCAATGCAATCCTCTTCGGCTGCCATCAGGCCATAGGTGCCAGGTCTCATCCAATGGGAGTTGTTTGCAAGGGCTACACAGGCGATGGTGTTCTCTTTGGCAAGCTCAATTGCCCGCTTCATGCAGATGCGGGCATTGAGGTTGCCTGGCCCCATCTTCCCATCCCAACGCTCCAGGGCTCCAAACCTCCCTACAAAGGTAGCCCTTGCATCTACATCAACTATCTTCTCATCAATATTCTTCACATAGAAGTAGAACCGGTTTGCCCCGTGGGTATAGACCCCCTCTAAGGAGGTCTCTGCTATCATCGCAGCTGATAGCTTTGCCGAAGGGCCATCCATGCCCCGGCTCAGGAGCACTTTTTCAAACTGCCTTACCATATCCTCATAGTGCACTCTCATATCCATCTCCTTGTACGTTTCAGATCTATCACTCTATCCCAAGACTCCACCACTCTTCGCCGCCACAGGCGCGAAGATAGGTCACACAACTTCGCACAGGTTTGCCATAGATCCTGTTGGCTGCCCTCATATAGAGATCGAGCTGAGCCCTATGCCTTTGTGGCATACGATAACGGTCCGTCTTGAAATCTATGATGAGCACCTCCCTATCGGTCTCAACCAGGAGGTCTATGGATCCTTCGACGACCACTTCTCTCCCTTCATGCAGGGCTGAAGAGAAAAACTTCACCTCACAGCGAGGGTCACTGGTCGCTACATATGTTTTATAGATGTCACTTTCCATAAAGTTATTGCAAAGGACGTGGGCATCAGAGACCAAAGTCTTGCGTTGCTTGGCTGAAAGCAGATGATACAAGCGTGAACTCATATAGGCGGATTCGTCCTCTATCTGCTGTTTCAGTATCATGGCCTCACAGAGCCCATGGACAAAGGTGCCATAATCAGCAGCGACGGAAAACGTTTCCTGCACTACTTCATCAAGAATGCTGTCACTGGCGAAGAGAGGTAACTGGGAACCTGGGAAGAACTCGCTCTCTCTCTGCTCTTCATCATAGAGGGAGGTCACCGCATAGCGTAGCGGTCTCTGGTCAGCATCCTTAGCAGGAGATCCATACCAACGTGCAGCCTCGACCATCTGCTTGTTCTCATCGCTAACCATTCCGCTATAAAGCGAATGCTCAGCGATATCCTCTATCTCATAGGAAGAAAGCATCCCATCCTCGAGAAAGGGATCCTGTATATCAATGCCAAGGGTATTGCAGCACATCAATAGATGGTTGCTGTCTGGCTTGTCCCCTGTGACATTTCGATTTGCTTTGGTGAAGTATCCACTTATCACCAGGTGGGTCTCCGCCCGGGTAAGGGCGACATAGAGCAGACGTTTCAGTTCAGCAAGTTCAAACAGATTCTCATCTTCATCTGCAAATAAGATTGCAGCATCCTTTGCCTCTTCGGTCTTTGTTTCGGAGATGTGATAGGTGCTGGACATGAAAGAGGGAAGCATCACCTCTTTAAAAGGCATGATGATGTTTCCTGCACCTCCCCTTCCAACACTTCCTGTACTGCCCAGGAATACGATGGGAAACTCCAAGCCCTTGGACTTGTGAATTGTCATTATCTGGACCCCTTCGCCCTTCTCCTTGAGAACATCAAGATCATCGAGGCGCTCATTCTGCCCAAGGTTGTCCCGGATAAAGTCCAAAAACTGGCTGAGGCTCATCCCCTGCTCTTCCTTGACCTGTGCCAATCGATAGAGGAAGGTGAAATGTTCCAGATACATCTGGTACTCCGGCTTTGCTGCTAAGGAGAGGTAGTACCCGCTTTCGTACCACAGAAATTGCATGATCTCTCCAAGAGTTCCTGTCTCGACCTTCTTACACAGCTGTGAAAAGAATGATGCGCATCCCTGGTACCGGAGGTGATCCTCATCATCCAAGAGAGGACCCTCAGTGAATGGTT
>CAYSIH010000255.1:0-2522 GCA_964431005.1 uncultured Sphaerochaeta sp.
CGGTGCTTGCCTCCTGCAACAACTCCTCAGGAGTGATTTCGTGGTAGCTGAAGAGAGCGAGAAGCATCCTCTTGATGGTGCTAGGCTCCAGGTCATAGTAGAGGTTGGCATTATACGTCATGCTGATGGCGCCTGTCTCCTCACTGACTATGATCACCACCGCATCAGACTCCTCAGCCATACCCAAGGCAGCCCTATGACGGGTACCGAAGCTTTTCTTGATATCTGTCTGCTCACTTAAGGGAAGATAGCAGCCAGCTGCCACAATCCGCCCATTCTGGATGATCATTGCCCCATCATGCAGCGGGGTATCATGATCAAAGACGGTGAGTATCAGCGACGTGGAGAGGTCTGCATTCAGCTTAGTGCCACTGTCTATGATATTCTTTATGCCTAGGCGACGGGGAAAGACTATGAGGGCCCCCCTTCTTTTGTTCACCAGCACATTGCAAGCATTGAGGATGCTGTCTATCTGGTCAGCACTGGTTGTCTGGGCTCCGAGACGGAAGAACCGGCTCCGCCCGCTCCACAGTTGGGTGAAAGAGCGTCTCAACTCCGGCTGATAGACTATGCAGATAAAGATGGTCAGGGGGACAGCAAGTATCTTAAATACCCACAGCAACACATCGAGCTCGAGTATGTAGCTTAGCGCATAGGCAGAGAAGATTATGACAAGCACCTTCACTATCTGCAGTGCTTTGGTCTGTGCTATCGCTTCATAAAATCGGTAGAATACCCATGCCAATACCCCCACCTGCAAGGCGGGACGAAGAAAGGCGAGTATATTTTGCAGTGCTTCAGAGAACATCCATCTACCCCTATTCTTCCTTCTCGGAAGAGACCCAATCGAGTGTTCGGCTCACAGCCTTTTTCCAAAGGCGTACCTTTTCGTCCCGCTCAGCAGTATCCATTGTAGGAGACCATCGCGTCTCTTCCTGCCAGTAGGAGGCGAGATCCTCCACATTTTTCCATACCCCTACAGTGAGGCCGGCAGCGTAGGCCGCCCCTAAAGCTGTAGTCTCCACAACCAAGGGCCGTATGACAGGGATACCTAGAAGATCAGCCTGAAACTCCATCAGCGGGGTACTGTTAGTCAGCCCCCCATCCACCTTCAAGGTGGTCATACGGATGTTGCTGTCACCCTCCATCGCTTTGAAAATGTCATTGGCCTGAAAGGCAGTTGCCTCGAGGATTGCCCTGCACAGGTGGGCCCTTGTGGCAAACCCGGTAAGACCTGCTATGACACCCCGTGCATCGGAACGCCAGTAGGGAGCGAACAGACCGCTGAAGGCCGGAACAATGTAGACTCCGCCGCAGTCTGGCACAGAGGTGGCCAGCTTGTCCAGTTCCTGAGGGTCGGAGACGATCTTCAGATTGTCTCTGGCCCACTGGACTAACGACCCAGCAACCGCCACAGACCCTTCAAGGGCATAGACTGGTTTGGCATCGCCCAACTGGTAGGCCACTGTCGTTAAAAGTCCGTTTTCGGAATAGACGAGCTTCTGCCCTGTATTTACCAAGAGGAAACACCCAGTGCCATAGGTACTTTTACCCAAACCTTGGGTAAAGCAAGCTTGCCCAAAGAGGGCCGCCTGCTGGTCTCCAAGTATTCCACATACAGGGACCTCAGAGCGAAGGGGCCCACTTGGGGAAGTCTTGGCATAGACTACCCCTGAGGAGGGGACGATGGTAGGCAGGGCCTGTCTGGGAATATTGAAAAGAGCGAGCAGCTCGTCATCCCACTGGCAGGTACTGATATTCATCAGCATATAGCGGGAGGCATTGGTGACGTCGGTCACCACAACCTTGCCTCCGCTGAGGTTCCATGTCAGCCATGTGTCGATGGTTCCAAAGACGGCATCCCCTTGTTCCGCTTCCTCGCGAAGCCCTGGGACATTATCCAGAAGCCAGGCGATCTTTGAGGCAGCAAAATAGGGACTGAATATGAGACCGCTCTTCTCGCGCAACCAGGAAGCTTCCACCTTTTGCTTCAATATATCTATGAGGCTAGATCCTCGCAAGTCCTGCCACACAATTGCATTGTGCCAGACCTTCCCTGTCTTTGGATTCCAAGCGATGACGGTCTCGCGTTGGTTGGTGATGCCTATGCCAAGGATATCGCTTCCCTTAGCACCGGCTTTATTCATTGCCTTGACGATGCAGGAGCCACTGTTGTCCCATATCTCCCAAGGATCATGTTCCACCCACCCAGGCTGGGGGAATATCTGCTTGTGTTCAAGCTGTGTTGAGGCAACATTTGCCCCCTTTTCATCAAACAGGATAAAACGGGTACTGGTAGTCCCTTGGTCCAACGCTCCAATATACTTCACACAAAGCCTCCTCATTACGATTAGTATAGCTTCTTGCACCCCTTTTTGAAAGTCAAAAAGTCCCCTTTGCAAACAGGTGGTCCTACCTTACAAATTACTCTATGAGAAGCGGTGAGCATTGTGATATACTCTCTACTATGAAACTGAAAGAAATACTTGAATGTGTCGATGGAAAATTGGTCTGGGGAGAGT